>CALLOB010000050.1 GCA_938005315.1 uncultured Phycisphaerae bacterium | reverse complement strand
TTCGTCTGGAGGGCCCCGCTCCGTCGGGGCCGCAAAGCACGATGGGTGAAAACCCGCGATCGCGGACGCGACGGAGCGCGTCCCTCCGGGGCACGATTCGGACGCGACGCAGCGCGTCCCTCCGGGGCCGGGGATTCATCTGGAGGGCCCCGCTCCGTCGGGGCCGCAAAGCACGACGGGTGAAAACCCGCGATCGCGGACGCGACGGAGCGCGTCCCGCTCAAAGGCCCTGCTTCGTCGGAGCGTTGTTCGGCCGCGTGCCTTATCCGGGGGCCGACCGCTCGAGCACAAGCTGGACGTAGCTTTCATAACGGCTGCGGGCGATCCGACCGGCCTCGACCGCCTCCCTGATCGCACAGCCGGTCTCGTGGATGTGCATGCAGTCGGGAAAACGGCACTCCCGGACGCGGTCCACGAACTCCACGAAGTGGGCCTCCAGTTCGTGGACCGGCACCATGGCCACGTCCAGGGCCCGGATGCCCGGCGTATCCACCACCGTGGCCCCGTTGGAGAGCCTCAGCCGGACGGCGGTGGTGGTGGTGTGGCGTCCTTTTTCGTTGTCGGCGCTGACGTCGGCGGTGCGCAGGTTCAGCCCCGGTTCGACGGCATTCAGCAGAGAGCTCTTGCCCACGCCGCTCTGGCCGGCGAACATCGAGACCCTGCCGGCCAGCATGGTCCGGAGTTCGGCGATCCCCTCGCCGGTGACCGTGCTGGTGACCAGCACCGCATAACCCAGCCGGCGGTAGAGCCCCTCAACGTCGGCGATCTCCTCGCGCGGCCCGAGATCGGCCTTGTTGACGCAGATGATCGGGGTCAGGCGGCCGGCGTGGGCGGCCACGAGGTAGCGGTCGAGCAGGTGGACCTTGATCATCGGCTGGCGGATGGAGGTGGTGACGACGACCTGGTCGATGTTGGCGGCGATGACCTGGGTGCGGCGCCCGTCGGAGCGGTGCAGGGCGGTCCGGCGGTCGTGGACCTGTTCGATGACGCCTTCGGGCGCTCCCTCGGCCGGGTGGGCCAGCGGGCGGAAGGTCACTTCGTCGCCCACGACCACCGGATGGCGTTCGCGGATCAGCCGCGTCCGCAGAACGCGCCGCACGGTGCACAGCCAGACGCGATGGCCGTCATCGACCTCCACGAACTGCCCGCGCACCGCGGCGGCGATGCCGCGGCAGAGCGGGCCTCGCCCGTCGCCGGTCTCCTCCGCCCGGTCCACGATGGTGCGTTTGCGGGAGAGCTCCCCCTTGGCCCGCACGGCTTCAACGCCGGCGGCGTCCTGGGTGGGGTCGTCGGCGTGCTCCGGCACGGACCACTGCTTGCGGCGAGCGGGAGCCGAACGGTTCCGGCGAAACGCCACCCGTCGCTGCCCGGCCTTGCTTTTGCGCGATCGTCTGGTCAAGGGGTGCCTCCTCGCCGTCGCCCGTGCCCGCCACGGGCTCGTGGGATTCTACCATGCCTCCGTGCGGGCCGCAGACTGGCCTGGGGGGTCCCGTCCCTCCCGGGCCGGGGATTCATCTGGAGGGCCCCGCTCCGTCGGGGCCGCAAAGCACGATGGGCGAAAGCCCGCGATCGCGGACGCGACGCAGCGCGTCCCTCCGGGGCGATGGATTCGGACGCGACGTAGCGCGTCCCTCCGGGGCCGCTGACGGCCGGGACCAGCCTGGCACGCGCCCGACGGGGGGCTGACGTCCAGCCGCCTTGCGGGACTTTGCTCATGGGGCTACACTCCCGCTTTCAGGCGGGCCGTCCCGGGGGCGTGCCCGCCCGGCGCCGGACCGACCGCGGTCGCGCGGCGCCGCAGACACGACTCAGAAAGGAACGACCCGTGCCGGAGAACTTCGCCGACCGTCTGATGGCGGCCATCAAGGCCAAGGGGGCCCCGGTTTGTGTGGGCATCGACCCGGTGTACAGCCGGCTGCCCGCCGACATCGCCGAGCACAAGGACCTCAACGACGAGTTCGACTCCGAGGCGGCGGTGGACGCGATTCTGGAGTTCGGGCGGCAGGTGATCAAGATCGTGGCCCCGCTGGTGCCCGCGGTGAAGATCAACTCGGCGTTCTTCGAGCGGTACTACTGGGAGGGGGTGGAGGCCTACTACGAGCTGATCCAGGAGGCCTCCGAGGCCGGGCTGCTGGTGATCGGGGACTCCAAGCGAGGGGACGTGGGTTCGACCGCCGAGATGTACGCCCGTTCGGCGCTGTCGGACCCGGACTTCTCCAACCTCGACGACATGGTCGGGCCGGACGCCGTCACGGTGAACGCCTGGGCGGGGCTGGACGGCTTGAAGCCGTTCCTGGATGCCGCCCGCGAGGAGCAGAAGGGTGTGTTCGTCTGGGTCCGGGCCAGCAACGAGTCGGCGGCCGTCATCCAGGACGCCCGCCTGGAGGACGGCATGACCGTGGCCGAGCATCTGGCCCGTCAGGTGGCCGCCTGGGCGGCCGACGAGGGCCTGACCGGCAAGGCCGGGTACAGCTGCCTGGGCGCGGTGGTGGGCGGGCGTAATGCCGACACGCTGCACAAGCTACGGGCGATCATGCCCCAGTCGATCTTTCTGGTACCCGGCTTCGGTGCCCAGGGAGCCTCGGCGGCGGACATTGCCCCGTGTTTCAAGTCCGACGGTACCGGAGCGATCGTGACCGCCTCCCGGAGCGTGATCTACGCCTACGAGGACATGAAGTACGTCGAGCGTTTCACCAGCGAGTGGGACAAGTGCGTCGAGGCGGCCTGCAAGGACTTCATCACCCAGGTCAAGACCGCGCTGCCCGCCCGGTAGAGGCGGGAGCGGCCAGACCGCCCCGGCCGTCCGGCGCGGCCGGATCGGGCGCGGTCTGGATTCACCCCGCGTACCACGTGTTATCGGGCCGGGCCGCCTCGGTTCCGGCAAGAGGCTTCTGCCGGCATTCTGCGATAATTCTGCAATGTTTGTCTTGCATAACCCCCGGATGCCGTGGTAGTATCATAGATCTTTAGTATTTGCCTCGACCCGCTCCCCCCAAACGGCCGGGCCGGGCAACGCGAGGGTGCCGCGATGAGGCTGGACGTGAAGAAGGAACCGCCTCCGGTCGCCCCGGTCGTCCGCTAGGTCATACGGCGGCCGTCCCGGGCCGCCGGCAAGGGACTCCCGATTAACAGAAAACTCAACGGATCTTCCGCCGCGGGCAACGGTGGGGGGTTAAGTTTCAGGCGAGGGGCACGGGGCATGGGCATCGCCGGGGGGCGGAGCCCTGTTGGAGAGGCGGCGGACGACGGAACGCACGGCGCTCGACGTCCTGCCGAGGGGAAAACCTGCCGACGGGAAAAACGAGAAACCGGTATGGGTTGGGAACTGAATCATCTGCGGAACATCGGCATCTCGGCGCACATCGACTCGGGCAAGACGACGCTGACGGAGCGCATCCTGTTTTACTCCGGGCGGATCCACCGCATGGGCGACGTCAAGGACGGCGGCTGCGGGGCCACCATGGACCACATGGAGCTGGAGAAGGAGCGGGGCATCACCATCACCTCGGCGGCCACCACCGTCGAGTGGGCCGGCCGGACGATCAACATCATCGACACCCCCGGGCACGTGGACTTCACCATCGAGGTGGAACGTTCGCTGCGGGTGCTGGACGGGGCGGTGCTGGTGCTCTGCGCGGTCGGCGGGGTGCAGTCGCAGTCGCTGACCGTGGACCGCCAGATGAAGCGCTACGGCGTTCCGCGCGTCGCGTTCATCAACAAGTGCGATCGCAGCGGAGCGGATCCGGCCGCGGTGGTGCGGGCGATCGAGAGCAAGCTCGGGCACGTGCCCGTGCCGCTGCAGCTGCCGATCGGGCTGGAGGCTCACCACGCCGGGGTCGTCGATCTGGTGGCCATGAAGGCCCTGTACTTCGAAGGCCGGCACGGGGAGACGGTTCGCGTCGAGCCGGTTCCACCAGCGATGCGCGAGCAGGCCGAACGGGCCCGGCATGCGATGCTGGACACGCTTTCGCTCTACAGCGATGAGCTCATGGAGCGGCTGGTCGAGGAGCGGCCGATCGAGGAGGAGCTGCTGCACCGGGTGATCCGCGAGCGGACCATCGCCCGGGAGATCACGCCGGTGCTGATGGGTTCGGCGTTCCGCAACAAGGGCGTTCAGCCGCTGATGGACGCGATCGTCCGCTACCTGCCCAGCCCGCTGGACCGCGTGGCCTACGCCACCGACAACCAGAACGAGGGCGCGGAGATCGCCCTGTCGGCCGACCCCGAGGCTCCGGCGGTGGCCATGGCCTTCAAGATCGTGGACGAGAGCTTCGGGCAGCTGACCTATACGCGGGTCTACCAGGGCACGCTGACCAAGGGCCAGACGTACCTGAACACGCGCAGCGGCCGCAAGCAGCGGATCTCGCGGATCCTGCGGATGCACGCCAACGAGCGGGAGGACATCGCCTCGGCGGCCGCCGGGGACATCGTCGCCCTGGTCGGTGTGGAATGCAGCTCGGGCGACACGCTCTGCGATACCGGCTGCAACTACGCCCTGGAGGCCATGCATGTGGCCGAACCGGTGATCGCCCTGTCGATCCGTCCGGCGCGCAGCACCGACCGCGACAAGCTGGCCAAGGCCCTCAGCCGGTTTTCGAAGGAGGATCCCACCTTCCACGTCCGCACCGACGAGGAAACCGGCGACACCCTCATGGCCGGCATGGGCGAACTTCATCTGGACGTCTACGTCGAGCGGCTGCGGCGGGAGTATCGCCTGGAGATCGAGGTCGGCGCGCCGCAGGTCAGCTACCGCGAGGCCCCCACCGAGGCCGTGACCTTCAACCACCGCCACCGCAAGCAGACCGGCGGGTCGGGGCAGTACGCGCACGTCGTCGGGCGGCTGGAGCCCCTGCCGGAGGCCGCCGAGCAGGACTACCTGTTCGAGAACGAGGTCACCGGCGGCCGGATTCCGACCGAGTTCATCCCCTCCTGCGACAAGGGTTTCCAGAGTGCCCTGGGCAAGGGACCGGTGGCCGGCTATCGGATCGTGCGCAGCCGGGTGGTGCTCGAGGACGGCAGCTACCACGCGGTGGATTCCTCGGACCTGGCCTTCCAGATCTGCGCCCGGGACGCCTTTCTCGATGCATTCCGCCGCAGCCGCCCGGTGCTGCTGGAGCCGTACATGCGCGTCGAGGTGGAGGCCCCGGCGGAGTTCCAGGGGCCCATCGTCGGGGATCTGTCCGGCAGGCGCGGGATCATCACCGGCAGCGAATCGCGGCCGCCGCTGACGGTGATCACCGCGGAAGTCCCGCTGGCCCGGATGTTCGGCTATGCCACGGATCTGCGATCGGCCACCCAGGGCAAGGGCACCTTCACCATGGAGTTCTGCTGCTACCGACCGACCCCCCGGGAAGTGCAGGACGAGATCGTGCAGGCACGCCGCCGGGCCGACGCCCAGCCCAGGTGAGAGGGCAGGAGCAGCAAGCAAGCCGTGGCGAGGAGACGGCTCTCGCCCCGGCTTGACCCGCAACCGCCTGAGATTGACACAGACCGCTTCCGATCGAACAGACGGCAAGCGTCTTGATGAGCCCGTCGGGCGACCCCCGGCGGGCTCCTGTTTTCTTCGACGCCCCACAGGACTTCCAGCGTCCCGGATCGCGCCGGACTTGACCGTCCACGGCAGCCGCGCCTGCGTGGCCTGCGGTGAAGGCGGGCTGGCGGTGATCAACGTGGATGCGCCGACGCCGCCGCACCTGGTCGGCGCGCTGGACACCGCCGGCCGGGCGTACGGCGTGGCTTGGTCCGGCCAGCACCTGTTCGTGGCCGACGAAGACGGGGGGCTGATCGTGTTCCGGGCGCGGCAGCGGGCCGACCTGGACGCCGACGGCGACGTGGACCAGGCCGATTTCGCCCGCCTGCAGCGATGTTTCAGAGGCGCGTATGTCCCGCAGGCCGATCCGGCATGTGCCGTGGCCCGGCTGGACGCGGACGACGACGTGGACGATCGCGATCTGCGGATGATGCTGGCCTGCATGCGGGGATCGAACATCGAGCCTTCGCCGTCATGCGGGCCGCCCGAGTGACCGTGCGTCACCCGGCGACGGGCTGTTCAGAGGAGGTGGTGCTCGCCCTGCGAGCGGAGATGCTCGACGAGTTCCTTGATCCGCTGGGCGTCCTGCCGGCGGCAGACGAGCGTGGCATCGGGGGAATGCACGACGATCAGGTCCTGCACGCCGATGGCCGCCAGGAGGTGATCCGATTCGCCGACAAAGACGTTGCCCGCGGCGTCCAGCGCGACCACCTGCGGGGCCGCCCGCACGTTGCCGTCGGCATCGGCGCCCAGCACGTCGGCCAGCGAGGTCCAGGAGCCGACATCGACCCAGCGGCAGGGCATCCGGACGCACAGGACCTGTCGGGCCTTTTCCAGTATGGCGTAATCCACCGAAATGCGCCGCAGGCCCGCGAAAAGGCGGTCAGGCTCCCCGGTCCGGGCGGGATCGTCGAACCCCGCGGCCACTTCGCGGAGCGTCCGGAGAGCCTCGGGCTCGTGGCGCTGAAACTCCTCCAGGATCGTCGGGATCCGCCAGGCGAACATGCCGCTGTTCCAGTCGTGTTCGCCGCCGGCCAGCCAGGCTTCCGCGGTGGCGGCGTCGGGCTTCTCTCTGAAGGCCAGGACCTCGAAGACGCCGGGCTCCAGCTCCCGTCCGCGATGGATGTAGCCGTAGCCGGTGTGGGCGGAGGTCGGCCGGATGCCGAAGGTGACCAGTGCGCCGGCAAACCGCTCGGCGGTCTGGAAACCGCGGGCGACGGCGTCCCGGAAAACATCCTCCGGCGTGATGATGTGGTCGGCGGTGAAGACGCCCATGGTGCCGTCGGGGTCTTCGCGGGCCAGCAGGCAGGCCGCCAGGCCGACGGCGTTGGCGGTGTCCCGGCCGCAGGGCTCGCCAATGAGGTTGCGGCGCGGCAGTTCGGGCAGTTCGGCGGCGACGGCCTCCAGGTGCTCGCGCCCGGTGATCACCCGGATCTGCGCGGGCTCCAGCAGACCGGTCAGCCGCTCGAAGGAGCGGCGCAGCAGCGACCGTCCCTCGAACAGGCGGAGCAGCTGTTTGGGGTGATCCCGGCGCGACAGGGGCCACAGCCGCGTTCCCGATCCGCCGGCCATGATCACGGCGTGCCGCACGGCTTCATTCCTCCATCGGCGACTTCTCGTATCCGCGGCGGCCCATGAAGTGGAAGGTGAGCTTCTTGCCCAGCTCGACCGCCGGCTGGTCGTACGGATCGACACCCATGAGCTTGCCCATGATCGGGATCACGGACTCATACAGGTAGATGAACTCGCCGACGCTGTGGGCCGTGACCTGCGGGAAGCGGACGGTCAGCGAGGGCCGCCCGCTGGCGAGCATGGCCAGCTCGGTGGCTTTCTTCTCGATGTTCAGCAGGCCGCCGAGGGTGCCGTCCTCGCTGCGTCCGAGGTAATCCATGGCCTCGATGTCGCTGAAGGCCCGGGGGATGATGGTGTCGCAGTCGAACTCCTCGACTTCCAGGAAGGTGAAGACCTTGTCGTTGGGGCCTTCGCGATAGAGCTGGACCTGGGAGTGCTGGTCGGTGGCTCCCAGGGCCTTGATGGGCGTCGGGCCGACGTTGGCGCCGTCGGCCGGGCGGATCTTGCCGAGGCTCTCGGCCCAGAGCTGGCGGTACCAGTCGGCCATGTCGCGCAGCTGCTGGCTGTAGGGCATCATCACGTGCAGCGGCTTGCCGCGTTCCAGATAGAGGTAGTGAATCGCGGCGATCCGGGCGGCGGGGTTCTCCTGCGGATCGGGCAGCGAGACGGCGGCGTCCATGGCCGCGGCCCCGTCCAGCAGAGCGTCCACGTCGATGCCGCACATCGCCGCCGAGAACAGCCCCACGGCCGAGAGCACGCTGAAGCGTCCGCCGACGCCGTCGGGCACGTTGAGCGAGCGGTACTCCTGGCGGTCCACGATCGCGCGCATGGTGCCGCTGCGGGCGTCGGTGGTCACGATGATGCGGTCCTCGCCCTCGGCCTCGCCCAGGGCCTGGATCAGCCGGTCGCGCACGATCAGAAACTGCGCCGAGGTTTCGGCGGTCTCCCCCGATTTGCTGATCACGTTCACCGTGGTGCGATCCCAGGAGCCCTCGACGAAGCTCATCACCGCCTCGAACCACACCGGATCGACGTTGTCCAGCACGAAAAGACGCGGGCCGTTGCGCCGGTCGGGAGGCAGCAGGTTCCAGGTCGCCGGGTTCAGGGCGCTCTGGAGGGCGATGTTGCCCAGCGCCGAGCCGCCGATGCCCAGCACCAGCAGGTTGTCGGTCGTTTCGCGGTACTCGGCCGCCAGGTCCTTGATCTCCTGGAGCTGAGGACGCTCCAGCGGCAGGTCGCGAAAGCGATGCCGCCCCGCGGATCGCTCGGCGGCGATCTCCCCGAGGATCTCGCGCAGCCGCGGCGCCAGGGCCTGTACGTCCTGAGGGGTCAATCGGTGCGGGCCGAGCCGTTCGTCGTGGATGTGCCGCGTGTCCAGCTTCAGGGTCGTCTTGTGGGTCATGGTTCCCATCTCGCGTTGTCCAGGTCGCCGATCTCGTCCGGATCGACCGACTGCAGTTCGGAAAACTCCAGCACGAAGGAGCGCATCTGACCGTCCATGAACCGCACCACCGCCCGCGTCTGCCGGCCGGCGGGCTCGACGCGTTCCAGGCGGCCCAGGCCGTGCTCGGGATGTCGGACCATGGCCCCGGCGGGCCAGGCGCGGAAAGACGGCCGGTCCTCGGCCTCCCCGGCGGGGGTATCATAACGCGTCCGGTCGTCCTCGCCGACTTTCAGCCAGGCCACTTCCTCCCCGGGGAGTTCCTTGAGGAATACCGACCGGCTGGTCCGCCGCAGGGCCCCGCGCTGCTCGCGCCAGCGGGCCCAGGTCAGCGTCAGGGCCCGCCGGGCCCGGGTCATGCCCACGAACAGCAGCCGGCGCTCCTCCTCCAGATCTCCGGGCTGCTGGAGGCTGCGCTCGTGCGGCAGCAGCCCGTGCTCGACGCCGGTGATGAAGACCAGGTCGAACTCCAGCCCCTTGGCGGCGTGCAACGTCATCAGAGTGACGGCGCCGCGCTGCGGATCGACCGCATCCACGTCGCTGACCAGACTGATCTCCTGCAGCCAGTCGACCAGGGGCTCGGAGCGGTCGCCCGGATCGGCCTCGCCGGCCCGGCGCCGGTCGAAGGCCCCGGCCGCGTGGATCAGCTCCTGGACGTTCTCCAGTTCCTCGCCGCTCTCGTCGCGTCCCCAGCCGGCGATCAGCCCGCTGTGCCGCACGACGTGTTCGACGGTGTCGCGCACCGATCCCTGCCGCGCCGTCGCCCGCGCCTCGGCGATCAGGCCGGCGAACGCCCGCAGCCGCGCGGCGGCCGCCGCCCTGATGCCGGGGATCTCCTCCGGCGAGGCGGCCAGCTCCAGGGCCGGCCGGCCGGCGGCCTCGGCCTGTTTCAGCAGCGCCGCCACGGTGGCGTCGCCGATCCCCCGGGCCGGCACGTTGATGATCCTCGTCAGGGCCACCGCGTCGGCGGGGTTGACGATCAGCTTCAGGTAGGCCAGCACGTCCTTGATCTCGCGACGCTGAAAAAAGGCCACCCCGCGGGCCACCTGGTAGGAAATGCGGGCCTGCTGAAGCGCCGTCTCGATCTGCCGCGAAAGAGAGTTGGTGCGGTAGAACACCGCCACCTGTCCGAAGGTTCCCCCGGCCTCGGCGTGGGCCCGGATCTCCGAGGCCACGAAGGCGGCCTCCTGCTCCCCCGACTCGCACTGGACCACCCGGACGGGCGGACCGTCGGCGTTGGAGGTCCACAGCTCCAGCGGCTTGCGGCCCCGGTTGCGGCGGATGACCGATCCGGCGGCCCGCAGGATCTGCGGCGTCGATCGGTAGTTCTGCTCCAGCCGGATCACGCGGGCGTCGGGGAAATCCTCCTCGAAGCGCAGAATGTTGCCGATGTTCGCGCCCCGCCAGGCGTAGATCGACTGGTCCGGGTCGCCGGTGACGCACAGGTTGCGGTGGTCCAGCGACAGTCCGCGGGCGATCAGGTACTGGGCGTGGTTGGTGTCCTGGTATTCGTCCACCAGCACGTACCGGAATCGCTCCTGCAGCGCGTCGCGCAGCCGGGGATCCTCGCCCAGGAGCAGAGCCGCCCGGACCAGCAGGTCGTCGAAATCCAGGGCGTTCTGGGCGGCCAGCACCGCCTGATACTGTTCGTAGATCGCCGCGACCGCCCGGCCGGCGAAGTCGGTCGCGGTGCGGGCGCACTCCTCCGGCAGGATCATGTCGTTCTTGCAGCGGCCGACGGCCTCCAGCATCCGGGCCGGGCTGTAGTTTTCCGTCGACAGGCCGGCGCGCTGCACGGCTGAGCGCATGGCCGCCGCCTGGTCGGCCTCGTCGAAGATCGAGAAGTTCGGATTCAGACCGGCGCGATCCGCGTAGGTCCGCAGCAGGCGGGCGCAGAAGGCGTGAAAGGTGGAACACGTCAGCCCGCGCCCGACGCCCAGCCGGGCCATGCGCTCGGCCATCTCGGCGGCGACCTTGTTGGTGAAGGTGATCGCCAGGATCTGCTCCGGGCGGGCCACCGTCCGGGCCAGGAAGGCCGCCCGGCGGGTGATGACCCGGGTTTTGCCGCTCCCCGGGCCGGCCAGCACCAGCAGCGGCCCGTCCGTGTGCCGTACCGCGGCCTGCTGAGGTTCGGTCAGCCCCTCCAGAAGCGATTCGGCCTGCATCATCGGCTCCAGCCGAAGGTCGGACCCCGCGCCGGCGTCAGGACACGGTTCCGTCCGGCGCGATCCCGCCGACGGCGTCGCGGCCGTCGAAGACCACCGCGGTGACCGCGGTCTCGAGCACCTCCCCGGGCCGCAGGCGGGAGCACCGCCCGTTCGCGGCCGCCTCCGGCAGGTCGATCGGATATCCGGTGGCCGGCTCGACGACCGCCACGTGCAGGCCACGCCATCCGCCCAGGCTCTGGAAAAGCCACAGGCAGCGGAAGACCCCGGGGTCGAAAGCCAGCCCGAATCCGCAGCGTTCCTCCGGCCGCAGCAGGGCATACCACCCGGCGTGCAGCTCGGTCAGATAGACCATCTCGTAGCCGGGAGCCCCACCGGCCTCCTCGGGAATCCGGGAAAGATCCACCGGCCTTCCGTCGGCGCCGGTCACCATCGGCCAGGTGAAGTCGGCCGCGTCGGAGGATACACGCCCCATGCCCGGCGAGGCCACCCGTCCGGCACCGGCCGGGATGATGAGCCGATCCCCCGGCCGGATGGCCAGCGCCGGGTGGCTGGCCCACAGATAGTCGAAAGGGTACCGCCCCAGGTGCGTGATCCGGTACCGGATGCGGACCGTCGGGCTGCCTGCGGCCAGGGTGATCCAACGCTCCATGCGGGTCGGGGTCACGGTGCCTTCGGCCTGGAGATGCAATGTCAGCTCGCCGTCCTTGGAATGCACCTGCCAGGCGCAGGGCCGTGTCCAGTACTCGCCGTGGTCGGGGTAGACCTCTCCGGCGTGGGAACAGGCACAGCAGCAGGGAAACAGCTCGTCCCAGCCGCCGCTGAAGTTCGCGTCGTAATCGCTGCCTGCCGGAAGGATCGCGGGAGCGATCCGCGGATGCCGCCAGAGCCAGTCGCGGTCGCGGCGTTTGTCGGTCCAACGAAAGATCCGGCCGCCGAGGTCGGGCATGACGTCGATGAGCAGCCGGCTGTTCTCGAGCCGCACGACCCGGACCCCGTGGTACTGCCAGCCGGCGTCGTATCGAAGATCGCCCATGAAAGCCGTTTCCTGATCCCCGGGCCCGCCTCCGGCCGACGGGTCGCAAGGCCATGATAACGCCGCCCGGCGGCCCCGGCGAACGGCGACAGCCTTCCGCTTGGCACGAACGCCGTCGCGGCTATAGTAAAGGGCAGACCCGCCGCCCGGGAACACGTCCGCCGGGCGGAGCCGCGACCGTGTTCCGGAGGTCCGCCATGACCCGTTTCGACCGTATTCTGGTGTGCGTGGGCCGGGTTCCCCGCGACACGGAGATGCTGGACTACGTGGGGTCCCTCAGCCGCCTGCTGAAGGCCCAGGAGATCCACCTCCTGCACGTCGAGCCGTCCGAGCCGGTCCCGGTGGACGACATGCTGCTGATGGTGCCCGAGCCCGCGGGGGACGAGCGCATCGTGGAAACCATGCGGGCGGCGGCGCAGGAGCGTTTCCGCGGCCACGGCGGCGAGGTGCTGGCGTGCGAGAAGCGGCGGGGCTCGGTGCTGCTGGAAATCCTGCGCTACGCGATGGAGAAGGAGATCGACCTGGTGGTCGTCGGCCGGGGCGGGGAAGTGTCCGACGGCGATGACGCCCTCCTGGCGTCGCGCATCGCCCGGAAGGCGACCTGCTCGGTGCTGGTGCTGCCGGCCGGTTGCCCGCCGCGGGTGGGCCGGATCATCGTGCCGGTGCGGGACTCCGAGTGCTCGGCCAACGCCCTGGAGACCGCCTGCCGGATCGGCGGGGCGACCGGGGCACCCGTGCTGGCGCTGAACGTCTTCTACGTCGGCGCCGGCTACCACAACGTGGGGCTGAGCCTGGAGGAGTTCACCGCCAACCTGCGCCGCTGGGCGGAGCGGGAGTGCGAGAACCTGCTCAACCGCGTCGACCGGCACGGCGCGGCGGTCTCCAGCCGCTGCGTGCCGGACCTTTACGCCCGACCGGTGCCGATCGTGCTCGACCACGTCGCCGGCGAGAACGCCGACATGGTGGTCATCGGGGCCCGGGGGCGGACCGGCGCCGCCGGCGTGCTGCTGGGCAGGGTGACCGAGCAGCTCATCCGCCGCAGCCGCGTGCCGGTGCTGGCGGTCAAGAAGAAGGGCGAGTGCCTCGGCATCCTGCGGGCCCTGCTCTCACTGGCCGGCTGAGGCCGGCTCATCGCCCCGCGCGCCCGTGCGCCGCCGCCCCGCCTTCCATCTGCGACCGGCCGGACCGCCGGCGGATGAGGTTCCTCGCCTGGGCCATCCGGTTTCGGTGCGCCCGGCCGGGGGGCGCCGCCGCCACATCAGGCGAGAAGTCAGAGGGAAGCATGAGAAGCCAGAGGTGAAGGAGCGAAGGCGGAGGAGGCGCCGGCCGTCGCAGGAATCACCGCCTCACTCGAACATCCGCAGCTGATAGGGTTCCAGGGCGAATTTGCTGACCGGCTGGTCCACCGGCATCGGGTAGCGGCCGCTGAAGCAGGCGGTGCAGTAGTGCGTCGGGGGGTGTTTGACGCAACTGAGCATCCCATCGACCGACAGGTAGTGCAGCGAGTCCACCTCCAGGTAATCCCGGATCTGGTCGATGTCGCGGGTGCAGGCGATCAGTTCGTCGCGGGTCGGGAAGTCGATGCCGAAGTAGCAGGGGTGCCGGATCGGCGGGCTGGCCACGCGGAGGTGGATCTCCCGGGCCCCGGCGCGGCGCAGGGCTCCGATCTTGCCGCGGGTGGTGGTGCCGCGGACAATCGAATCCTCGACGACCACCAGTCTCCGGCCCCGGACGTTCTCCTTGATCACGTTGAGCTTCATCCGCACGGCCAGGTCGCGCTGGATCTGCTCGGGCATGATGAACGACCGGCCGGCATAATGGCTGACCGTGAAGCCGCGCTCGTAGGGGATGCCGCTCTCGCGGGCGTAGCCCAGGGCGGCGCAGCGGGCGCAGTTGGGGATCGGCATGACGACGTCGGCCTCCACCGGCGCCTCCCGGGCGAGCCGGGCCCCCATCGCCTTGCGGACCAGGTGCACCGACTCGCCGAAGACCGAACTGGCCGGGTCGGCGAAGTAGATCTGCTCGAAGATGCAGTGAGCCGGCGTCACGCTGCCGGGCACCAGGATCCATTCGCTGCGGACGCCCTGGTCCGAGATGCTCACCACCTCGCCGGGCTCGACCTCGCGCCAGTACTCGGCGCCGACGATGTCGAACGCGCAGGTCTCGCTGGCCACCACCACCGCCTGGTTATCCATCCGCCCGAGCACCAGCGGACGCAGGCCCCAGGGGTCGCGGGCCGCGACCATCCGGTCGGCGAACAGGAACAGCAGCGCGTAAGCCCCCTGCAGGTGGGTCAGAACATGGGCCACCGCATTGGGACGGTCCAGGTGCCCGGGCTTGGCCAGGAGGTGAACGATCACCTCGGTGTCGCTGGAGGTGTTGAAGATCGCCCCGTGTTCCTCGTACTCGCGCCGCAGCAGGGCGGCGTTGACCAGGTTGCCGTTGTGGGCGACGGCCACCTGCCCCCGCGAGTAGTTGACCAGCAGAGGCTGGGCGTTCAGCCGGTTGCAGGAGCCGGTGGTGGAGTAGCGGACGTGGCCGATGGCCACCGGGGCCCGCAGCTCCTCCAGGATCTGCGGGTTGAACACCTCGGTGACCAGCCCCATCCCCGCGTGCCGCACGATCGAGCCGTTGCCCGCCCGGCTGCAGATACCCGCCGACTCCTGGCCACGGTGCTGCTGGGCGTAGAGACCCAGGTAGGTCAGGTGCACCGCCTCCGGATGGCCGTACACGCCGAACAGCCCGCAGTGGTGCCGGGCGGCCGGGCCGGGGTTGGCATGAGCAGGGGGTTTCACGCCGACGCAGGTCCTCGTGAAGGCACTCGACGCTGAAAACACATGCTAGAGACGCGGTTCGAGCAAGTCAAGCGGCGCCGCGCGGGCCCGATGACGCCCCGAAAACAGACGCAGGGGGGACTCGGCCCGGGCACGGCCGGGCGCGAAGGGAAAACACCCGAAAAGGGGAACCTGCCGCCACGCGATCATCCGCCGGTGACCGTCGCCGGCGGCGTTGCTTGCGGCCATGCCCCGGTTGCCGCCGGAGGTCGGGCCGCGCCGGCCGGGTGATTCCCGCCGACTCTGATCTGCTCCAGCATGTCGTGTTCCCTTACGCCAGCGGGCCGCCCGGTGCGTTCGCAGCCTGCCGGTCGCTCTCCCGCAACCCTGACAGGCTCGGTCGCACCCGCGGCCCGCGGTTCCACATGCTCCCTGGCCACATCCGCCGTGCTGCCGGAGGCCCCCGTTCCGAGTCGTTGCCGGCCGGGCCACCGCCCCGGAAGCGCAGTCGTTCGGGGCGGACTCCGCCGCGAAAAGCCGGCAGCGCCGGTCTGCCGGCTGCGCGGGCTGCCGGAGGAGGCTCGGCCCGAAAGACCCGCGCACGCGGCCCCCGAGCCGCGCGAATCGCGCCGGCGCCTCCGGTGCGGTCCGCGGCCAGGACCCAGACGCGACGATAGGGCCTCAGGTACAGTTCCATGATCCACACTCCTTTCTGCGATCGTTTCGGCTCTCGTCCGGCGCGCGGAACACCCGCGTCCGGCGAAGCCGGTGTTCGTTTTCCGTGCGATTCGGCTCCTGAATGCTTCTATCGCCCGCGGACCACCGTCGGGCGGCGACCGCTTTGAGCGGATCGCTTCGGCGGCGCGGCATGGTGCCAGATATAAGCGTCTGCAGCAGGCCATGCCCGCGCCGCGTCGCGTTTCACGGTGGGGCCGACGCGGCCGCACGCGCGGGAGGGATCCTCGCGGGGCGGCGGCGTCAGGCCCCGGTTGTGTCAATGTGACGGCCCACCTCCTTTCGTGCTGCGGTCCTGCACCACGATTTCGGGACACCGCGTCCCTGACCGCTCCCGGGCCGCCGCATACGGCCCGACGGCGGAGTGACTCCAACAAAAAAGCCCCGCAACCTCTGTGGGCCGCAGGGCTTATGAATCCTTCCAGAATCCATGAACCCTACGGCCCGTCACGGCAGAAGATGATGCCGTCGAACAGGCCGTAACCCTGAACAAGGGCATGGCGCGTCACGCGGACGACATCGGTCGTACGCGACTTGCGCCTGGGCCACATGTTCCGATTGCGGTTCATGGAATGCTCTCTTTGCGGGAGCACCTGCTCCCTGCCATCCCAAATATAGTCCATAAATCGGCCGAGTCAAGGCGCCGGCTCGCGGAAAAAGCTCGAAATCCCCGCGAAAACACGCCGGATCGACGACGCCGGGGTCGGGGCGTTCGGATCTCCCGACGCGCGGGATCGGCGTCGGGCCGACAACAGCGATCAGCCTCCGGCCGGCCCCGGGCCTTGGTCCCCGACGGGTCCGAGGCTATCATGTGCGGTCCAGGTACGAGGGCCCCGCCGGCCGCGCGGCCGCGCCGGCCCTCGACGGCGCGACGGCACCTGCGGCGCGGTGGGTGCCCTGCATACAGCACTCTTCGCGAAAGCGGCGACGGCGGTGTCGCCGTTCCCGTGCCGCGCCGGCTCGGAGACCATGCGGGCATGAGCGAGCTGACTCGGTTCGTCCGCGGCTCGGGCTGGGAGCTCTTCAACGGCAACGAACTGCTGTTCAAGGGGGCCCTGGAAACCGACGGCGGCGTGCACCTGCTGACCGGATACCCCGGATCGCCGGTGGCCACCTTCTTCGACACCATCTCGGACTGCGCTGCGCTGCTGCGCGAGCACGGCATCGAGGGGCGGCTCTCCAACAACGAGGCCCACGCGGTCGCGGCGGTCAACGGTTCGCAGATGGGTCCGCTGCGGGCGATGGCGGTGTTCAAGAGCGTCGGGCTGCACGTGGCCAGCGACGCCCTGGCCCTGGGCAACCTCGCCGGGTCCCATCCCGAGGGCGGGGCGGTGATCGTCTCCGGCGACGACCCCTGGAGCGAGTCCACCCAGGTCCCGGCCGACTCCCGCTTCCTGTTCCGCCACCTTTACGTGCCGGTAATCGAGCCGGGCACGCCGCAGGAGGTCAAGGACTACGTACCGGCCGCGTTCCGCCTGTCGCAGGCCTCGGGCCTGTACCTCGGCTATGTGATCACCACCCTGCTGGCCGACGGGGGAGGCTCGGTGGAGTGCCGGCCGAACCATTACCCGCTGACCAGCGCGGTGCACCCGTTCGACATCGACACCTCGGCGATCGATCTGGAAAACCGCGTGCTGCTGCCGCCGCGGACCGGCCGCCGCGAACTGGATCTGCCGCAGCGCTTCGAGCGGCTGCTGCGCGAGGCCCGACGGCTGCGGCTCAATCGCCTCGAGGACGTGCCGGGCTTCGACGAGTTGGTCATCGTGACCAGCGGACTGGCCGCCCAGTACGTGCGGCAGGCCCTGGAGGACTTCGGGCTCCTCGGCCGCATCCCGGTGCTCAAGCTGGCGATCACCTATCCGCTGGACGCCGAGGTCGTCGAGGCGGCGCTGCGGCGCTTCCGGCACGGGCTGGTCGTCGAGGAGCGCCGCTCGTTCATCGAGGAACAGATCGCCCAGACGGCGACGCGGCTTCGGCAGCGGGACCCGGGGCGCACGGCCTGCCTGTGGGGCAAGCAGTTCCCCGACGGCGGCGCCGGGCTGCCCTCGGCCCTGGGGCTGAACTCCTCGATCGTGGCCGAGCGGCTGGCCCGGCTGCTGCGGGCGATCGACGCAACGCCGGCACGGGCCGCCGAAAAGCGGATCAGCAGCGAGCTGAAGGTGATCGCCGACACCGGCGCGGTGGCCGCGGACATTCCGGTCCGCACGCCGACGTTTTGTCCGGGGTGCCCGCACCGCGACTCGGCCAGCCTGCTGCTGGACATCAAGAAGCGGTTCAGCGACGAGGCCTACATGCGCCGCCGGCACGGGCGCGGGGCGGTGGACCTGGTCTTCCACGGCGACACCGGCTGCTACACAATGCTGATGTTTCCGCCGACCAGCCCGCTGATGCACAACTACTCGGGCATGGGGCTGGGCGGGGCCACCGGCAGCGGCATCGACCCGTTCATCCGCAACAAGCAGGTCGTGTTCATGGGCGACTCGACCTTCTTCCACTCCGGCCTGACGGCCATCAGCAACTCCGTGGCCTCGCGCCAGGACATCACCTACATCATCCTGGCCAACGGTACCACCGCGATGACCGGGCACCAGCCGCTGCCGACGATGGAGACCGATCTGCTGGACCGGCCGATCCCCGCCCAGGACATCGAGCGGATCGTCCGGGCGATGCTCGGGGAAGCGGCGGTCGTGGCCCGCTGCGACCCCGGCGATCACGCCGCCTGGCGCCGCCAGCTGGAGAACACCATCCTGGCCGACGGGGTCAAGGTGCTGATCGCCGACAAGGAGTGCGGCATCACTTACAACCGCCGGGTCATGCGCGGCGAACGCGACGAGCAGGCCCGTCGGGGCTTCCTTGCACGCAAGGTCTACATGAACGTGACCCCGGAGGTCTGCGACTTCTGCCTGGAGTGCACCACCCGCACCGGCTGCCCCGGCCTGACCATCGAGTCGACCGATTACGGCCCCAAGATGGCCACGGACCTCTCCTGGTGCGTCAACGACGGGGCCTGCGCCAAGATCGGAGCCTGTCCGTCGTTCGAGGAGGTCATCGTCACCCGCGTGCGTCCGCCGACGCCCCGCGGGCACCAGATCCTGCTGGAGGATATTCCCGAACCGGCGATCGAGGGGCTGGACGCCGACGGCCGCCTGTCCGCCGGCGTGTGGCGAGCCTGGGTTTCCGGCGTCGGCGGCATGGGCATCGGCACGGTGACCGGCATCCTGGTCTTCGCCGGGCGGCACCAGGGCTTTCATGTGCAGTTCAGCGACAAAAAGGGGCTGGCGATCCGCAACGGCGGCGTGTTCTCCCAGCTGGTCTTCAGCATGCCCGACCGCCCGTCCAACATGATGGTGCCCTACGGCAAGGCCGATCTGCTGCTGGGCATCGATCTGGTCGAGGCCGCCCGGGCGGTCGATCCCCAGGCCATGTTCCGCGTGGCCTCGCCGGACCGCACCGCGGCCGTGGTCAACGTCGATCCGACGCCCACCATTCCGGTGCTGCTGGGCCGCGCGACGATCGATCCGGCGGCGCTGGAACGGATCCTGAGGCGGACCACCCGGCCGGACCGCTTCTTCGCGGTGCACGTCTCGAGCCTGTGTGAGCGGATCTTCGGTACCAAGCTGTACGTGAACATCACCATGCTCGGGACCGCCTGGCAGCTCGGCCTGATCCCGGTCTCGCTGGAGGCCGTGCGCGAAGGTATCCGCCAGACCATCCGCGCCGACCTGGACAAGAACCTCCGGGCCTTCGACGTGGGACGCAAACTGGTCTGCCGGCCGGAACTGTTCGCCGAGCTGTTCGACCCGGAATTCCCGAGACGCTCGCTGGCCCGCGTCGTCCGCGAGAAGGCCGCATACCTCAACATGCGAACCCTCGGAGCCCGCAGGGCCCTGCGCAACGAACGCCCCGGCGCTCCCCGCCGTCGCCTGCCCGATACCCGGCTGGCCCGGGCCTACAAGCACATGGTCTACACCACGCTGCGGGCCTGCCGGGAGCTGGATCGCCAGACCATGCGCGACATCGCCGTGCGGATCTACGATCTGATCCAGTGGGGCGGCATCCGCTACGCCCGGCGCTACGTGGAGCGCGTCCGGCGGACGTTCCTGGCCGACCACGAGGACCGCGGCTTCCAGGCCACCCGGGCGGTCGTGTGGAACCTCGCCCGGCTGATGCTCATCAAGGACGAGTTCTACGTTCCGACGCTGCTGACCAGCTTCGAGAAGATCCGCCGCGACCGGCAGCGCTACAATGTCAACCCCGCCAACGGCGACCGCATCCGCTACCGCCGCACCTTCCACCCGCGCTTCTTCGGCCGGCAGGTGGACATCCGCATTCCGCACTGGTCGCTGTACGTCCTGAGAAACCTCCGCTTCCTGCGGCACGTGATTCCCTTCTATCGCCGCGAGGAACGCGAGTTTCTGGCCTGGTACGAGCGGATCGTGGACCGCGTCTCGCTCGACGACGCCGCAGCCTATCCCCAGTGGGTCGAGGTGCTGAAGTCCGTCGAGGCCGTCACCGGGTTCGCGGAGGTCCGTTCGGCCCGCATGCAGGCGGTGCGCTCCCGCGTTGATCAGCAGCTCCCCGGGCTCCTCCGGGCCCCGGCCCGGGCCCGCGCAGCCACCTGAACGCCCCCGGACGACCGGAAAGCACGCGGTATCGCGTGGTCAACGATGCCCCGCGGCGACCGGTGCCGCCGCCAGCAGGTCCAGCAGCTCGCGCCGCGCCGCCTGAAGCACCCGCGGGTCGCGCGTGAAGTCGGTCATGCCCGCGGCCACGCGCCGTGCGGCCTCGCTTGCCCGCTCGTGTCCGACCCGTTGCGCGGCGGCGTTCAGCAGCATCGTGTCCTCGATCCCGTCGCGGATGGCCAGCAGCCGCAGCGAGCCGATCAGCCCGCGCGGGCCCGGATACACCAGCACGCCGTCGCCGTGCAGCGGCTCGAAGGGCGTGACCGACCAGGGCAGGCGGACATCCGCGTCGTCGGGAATCGGGACGTCGTTGCGCGGACGATCCCAGATGTTCAGCCCCCAGTACAGGAAGCCGTCCACCCCCTGCATCCACGCCTGCCACCAGATCACCCGGGCCTCGACCAGCGGATGCTCGAACAGCCAGTTGGCATACGGATAGCCCGGCCCCATGCAGATGTACCACCACATCTGACCGCCCCGGCGTCGCAGGTCGGCCGCCGCCGCCGGGTCGTATTGGTTCGACAGCGGGCAGTACCAGTCGATGTTCAGCGTGGACGGGTCGGTGCCCGCCGGCGGCCAGCAGGTCGAGAGCGTGCGCAGCTCCGGGTGACGCGCCCGGATCGCGCCGAAGAAATCGCGGATCACCGGCAGGTATTCCTCGCCGCGCTCGTCGAAACCGTAAACGTAGGCGTACTCCAGCAGGCCCCGGCGGCGAAGCTCGGGCACGACCGCATCCAGCCGCTCGAGAAAACGGGCCTTGAAGGCCTCCGTGTAGGCCTCCACCGGCGCAAAGCACACCCACGTGGTCGGCGCCTCCGGCTCGGGCACGACGTTGAGCACGTTGAAGGCGTTCAGGCCCCGGTCCTTCGCCCAGCTCAGCTCGTCCAGATCCGGCGGCGACGTGCGGCTGATGTCGTCGGGGTTCAGGCGGCAATCCAGCAGGTAGGCGGTGCACGCCCGGCGCAGCTCCGGCGTGATCGTGCCGTAGACCTTCTCCAGGAAGCCGTCCATCAGGGCGAAGGCGGTCCTGATCCCCGGCCGGACGGGCATGCGGAAATCCCGCACCCGCAGGGCGATCGGAAGCCGCAGCGGCGGGCCCTCCCGGCTCTCGACGGTCACAAACCCGCGATACAGCCCCGCCGGCTGATCCGGCGGCACGCGGGTGTCCAGCAGCACCGCCCGCGCTTCCCCCGGCGGCAGCTCCAGCCGGCGGTAGGGCAGCAGCGGGTCCGGCCACCATGTCGGCCCGCGCCGTTCGAGAAACGGGTGCGGCGCGGGACGGAGCGTCTCGATGTAGCCCACGCGAAAACGCTTCCATGCAGCCGCGTCGTACACGGTCCCGCCCTCGGCCGTCAGCGGGCCCATCTGCACGTGCACGCCCACCGCCCCCCGGTCCGGACGGGAGATGATCCCGACCTGGAAGGCGGCGTGGCCGTCCCGGACCGCCTCCAGCTCCATCGGTTCGGCGGCCGCCGGCGGAAGGCTGTCGTCGAACAGACGGGCCAGCGGGTCGGCCGTCCAGGCGAACACCGGCCCGGCAGCCGCCGGCATCCGGACGGGCTCCACCACGCGGCTTGCCGCCCGTTCAGGACGGGCCGTGGAACGCGCTTCCACCGCCACCGCCTCTGCAGAGGCCTCCCCGGGCTTCCCGGCCAGGTCGATCTTCAGTCGCCGACCGGTGGCCGAGGCGATCGGCCGGGGTTCCCCGGCCTGGCTGTCGGCGGTCAGCACCAGGACGGCGTCGATGTTGGTCTCGGCACGCACCAGCAGGCTGCCGGAACCCCACAGCCCGGTCACCGCCTCCAATCGCTCGATCCGCGACCTGCTCGGCTCCAGACGGGGCTTGCGAAACCAGGCCCGCCCGCTGGTGCCGCGCAGCAGCAGGTGAAAGCGGATCTCGCGGATCGGGCGCGGCGGTTCCACATCGACGCAGGCTTCCTGCCAGTCATGCGTGCCCCGGCCGAAGCCGGCCGCCCGGGCCCACAGCGGCGAGCCGTCGTCGCAGATCAGATCGAGCCATATCGCGAAGTCGCCGCCGTCGCCGACCCCCTCCGAACGGGCCTCGCACGAGGCGGTGAACGGCTCGTTCAGCGGCGGATCGCAACGGATGATCTGCACCGCCCCGGCGGACCGCGAAGGCCCGGCCGGTTCGGCCAGGAGGGCTTCATCCATGATCCGATACGCGTCCACGGGGTGCCAGCCGGCCGCCTGGGCCGTGCCCGGTGTGAGCTGAAAACCCGGGTTCAGGACGCGATTGTCGGGTTCGACCGCCGCCCAGACGGTCGCCATCGCGATCATCGCCGCGATCGACATGCCGAGCTCCTGCTCAAGGGCCTTTGTGGATGATGGATTCGAGCAGCCGGGGACGCCTGATCACCCGCGGCAACCGGAACGGCCGGACCGCAGGGCCGCATAGACCTCGCCGGCATTGTAGCTGCTGCGCACGAACGGACCGCACGCCGCGCCGGCGAATCCCGCGGCCCGGGCTTCCCCGGCCAGGGCCTCGAACTCCTCCGGCGTGTAGAAACGCGCCACCGGGAGCAGCTGCCCGGCGGGCTGAAGGTACTGGCCGACGGTGACCACGTCGCATCCGGCCGAGCGCAGGTCCGCGAACGTCCGCCGGATCTCATCGAGCGTCTCGCCCAGGCCGACCATCAGGCCGCTCTTGATGATCATGTCCGGGCGCAGGCGCCGCACGATCCGCAGAACCTCCAGCGAACGCCGGTAGCCGGCCTGGGGCCGGACCGCCGGCGTCAGCCTCTCGACGGTCTCGAGGTTGTGGTTGTAGACGTCTGGGTCGGCGTCGCACAGCGCGGCGATGAGCTCCTGGCGGGCGTGAAAGTCGGCCGGCAGCACTTCGATCGTCGATTCCGGGCTCACGGCCCGCACCGCCCGCACGCAGGCCGCGAAATGGCCGGCGCCTTCGTCGTCCAGGTCGTCCCGGGCCACGGCGGTGATGACCACGTGCCGCAGGCCCAGCGATCGAACCGCCTCGGCCAGCCGATCCGGTTCGTCCGCCGCCGGCGGGGCGGGCCGGGCGGTCGAGACCGCGCAGAAGCGGCACCGCCGCGTGCAGCGGTCGCCCAGGATCATGAACGTGGCCGTGCGGTGAGACCAGCATTCGGTGAGGTTCGGGCAGCGGGCCTCCCGGCAGACCGTGGCCACCCCGCTGCGCTGAACCACTTCGGACGTCGCGAGCATGCCCCGGTCGGGCATCGGGCGCTTCAGCCACGGCGGCAGCCGCCGCCCGGAACCGGGCATCGGCGAAGACAACACGGGCAGCGAGGCCATACAGTCAGGCTCCGGGGGCAGGATGGTGGCCGCCACGAAGGGGGGCCGGCGCACCCCCGCGACGCCGCCGCCCTCTCCGGGTAAGTCTAGCAAACCCGCCCGGTGCCCCCAAGAGAAACGCCCGCCTCGATTTGTGGGGGCGTTAAGGAGCCCCGCCGGCGGGCCTGCAACGCGCAGGCGCCCGCGCCAGGGCCGTCTGGGCGGCCGTCAGCCGACGGTGACCACGGAATCGTGGCCGCCATACTGATTGATCACCTGCTCCTCGGCCTCGGCGTCCTCGATCCAATGGCCATCGACCACGAAACGGTACAGGTGCCGGCCGGGCTCGAGGCTCAACCGCTTGCGGTAGGTTCCGTCCTTCTGCCGGGACATCTTGCCGTTCTGCGGCTGCCAGTTGTTGAAGGTTCCGGCCACGTGCACGGCGCTGCAGCTTGTCGTCGGTCGATACACGAAGGTGATCTCGGTTTTGCCTCGCTTGAGTACCATGGAGGATCCCCTTTCACAGGCGCACTTTTCCCGGGCGCCTTGCATGCCCCTGCCGAATGATTATAAGGGCTTGTTGCGGGGCGTCCACGGGTTCAAGACGCCCTGCCTGGGGGAGACGCGGCGGCCTGCCGACCGGAACTCCCGCCGGCGACCACGGCGTGAAGACCCTGGTTCGCGGAGCGCCCGCCGGCGGGCGCGGCCGTCGCAAAGCCTTTCCCCTGACGGTTTTCAGCCGGCGGCGGACGCCTTTGAGATCCGCCGGCACCGACGCGGCGGCGTCTATCAGGACGCCGGGATTGTGCGCCTTATCAGAGGTGAAACGGCATGCTCACCTGGACTTTCCTGGGCGTGGGCTCGGCCTTCGCCAAGCGCAATTTTCAGTCCAACGTGCTGGTGGAGGCCTGGTCCCAGGGCCCCGGCCGACAGGAAGCCCCGGACGACACGCTGCTCATCGACTTCGGGACCACCGGGCCCCTGGCCCTTTATGCACTGATGCAGCGGCCGGGCTTCGAGTACCTGCGCACCGGTGGAGCAATCAACTACCCGGCGATCCGGCGGGTTCTCGTCACCCACCAGCACGCCGATCACATCGGCGGCCTGGAGGAAATGGCCCTGGTCAACGCCTACACGTTCGGCGACCGGCGCAGGGGCCGGCCGTTCAAGCCGCAGATCATCAGTTCGATCAGCATCCTGATGAACCTCTGGGATCACTCGCTCAAGGGCGGGCTGAACGCCATGGCCGGGCGCTACGTGCTGCTCCAGGATTACTTCTTCATTCTGGCGCTGAATCTCAGCGAGCCGGACCGCAACCACTTCACCATGCTCAAGCGCTACGACGTCAGCCTGTTCCCGACCGACCACATCCAGATCGAACGCAAGTACGACTGGCCGTCCTACGGCGTGCGGATCGTGGACGGCCAGACCGGCCGGTCGCTGTTCTTCAGCGGCGACAGCCGCTTCGATTACCCGGCCTACGCGACCATGATGGAGCAGGCCGACGTGTGCTTCCACGACGTGCAGCTGTTCGACCAGCCCAACCCGGTCCATGCCCTGCTGACCGAGCTGCGCACTCTGCCGCGCGAGGTGCGGGCCAAGACCTGGCTGTATCATTACGGCGACAACTGGGACTCCGGACCTTTCGACGACGTGCCGCAGCATTTCGCGGGCTTTGCCGAGCCGGCCCGGCGGTACACGATCTTCGAGTGACCCGCGAAGGGGCAGGGCCTGCGATGATGGACGCTCTGGTGCTCAAGGCGTACCGGCGGCTGGAGATGGCCGAAGTGCCTTTGCCGGTGCCCGGTCCCGACGAGGTGCTGGTGGCGGTGCGGGCCTGCGCGATCTGCGGCAGCGACGTCCACGGCTATGACGGAAGCACCGGCCGGAGGAGGCCGCCGCTGATCATGGGGCACGAGGCCGCCGGCGTCGTGGCCGAGGTCGGCGCCGGAGTATCGGATCTCGCCCCCGGCGACCGGGTGACGTTCGATTCCACGATCTACTGCGGCCGCTGCGGGAACTGCCGCCGCGGGCGGATCAACCTCTGCGACGACCGGCGGGTGCTGGGCGTTTCCTGCGCGGAATACCGCCGCGACGGGGCCTTCGCCCGCTATGTGGCCGTGCCGCAGCGTGTGATCTATCGCCTGCCGCCGGGGCTGAGCTTCGAGCACGCGGCCATGATCGAACCGCTGGCGATCGCCTTTCACGCCGTCGGCCGGGTGCCGCTGCGCCTGGGCGACACCGCGGTCGTCGTCGGGGCCGGGGTGATCGGTCTTCTGATCGTACAGGCCCTGCGGCTGGCCGGCTGCGGCCGGATCGTGGCCGCGGACATCGACCCGGCCCGGCTGGCGCTGGCCCGACGCCTGGGGGCCGATGAAACCTTGGATGTCTCGGCGGACCGGCCCGAGGCACGCCTGCGAGAGGCGGTCGGCGGCGACGGCGCGGACGTCGCTTTTGATGCCGTCGGGCGGGGGGACACGCTGCGCACCGCCCTGACGAGCCTGCGCAAGGGCGGCTTCCTTTCGGCCGTCGGCAACCTGGACGCGGACGTGCCCATGCCGCTGCAGCAGGCGGTCACGCGCGAACTGACGGTGGCCGGTTCGTGCGCCTCCTGCGGCGAGTATCCGGCCTGCATCGAGGCCCTGGCCGCCGGGCGGGTGGACGTCGCCAGCCTGATCAGCGCTGTGGCGCCGCTGGAGGAGGGGCCGGCCTGGTTCGAGCGCCTGTACGGGCGCGAGCCGGGCCTGATCAAGGTGGTACTCAGACCCGGGGGAGACGCATGAGCGGCAATCCTTTCGACCTTTCCGGCAAGGTGGCCATGGTCACCGGCACCAGCCGGGGGCTTGGGCAGTACATGGGACGGGCCCTGGCCCGGGCCGGCGCCGACCTGGTCATCACCAGCCGGCGGCGCGACGCCCTGGAGCCGTTCCGCCGGGAGATCGAGCAGATGGGCCGGCGGGCGTTCCCGGTGGAGCTGGATGTCCGCGACGAGCTGAGCATCCGCCGGGCGGTGGCCGAGGCCTGGGACCACTACGGCCGGCTGGACGTTCTGGTCAACAATGCCGGCTGCAACGTCCGCAAGCCCGCCCTGGACGTCACCTGGGACGACTGGAACCTGGTCCTGGACACCAACCTCCGCGGCACGTTCTTCGTCGCCCGGGAGGTCGCCGCGCGGATGATCCCGCTGGGCCGCGGACGGATCATCAACATCGGCTCGGTGACCTGCGTGTTCGGCTACGCCGGGCTGGGGCCCTACTGCGCCAGCCGCGGCGGCGTGCGTCAGCTGACCATGAGCCTGGCCGACGACTGGGGCCGGCACGGCATCACCGTCAACTGCCTGGCCCCGGGCTGGTTCCGCACCGAGCAGAACAAGGTGCTCTACGAGAACCAGGCCTGGGTCGACTACCTCGTCGATCGCATCCCCCTGAAGCGGCCCGGCCGGCCCGACGACCTCGACGGCGCGGTGGTCTTTCTGGCCTCGGATGCCTCGGCCTACATCACCGGCCAGACCCTGCTGGTCGACGGCGGCATCTCCACCGGCGCGACGCGGGCGATGTGACCCCCGCGCGGCCGCGGCTTCCGCGCCGCGCCCTGCACCGTTGCCCCGTCCCGGCGGGGGGATTATCTTTCCGGCGTGAGCCGCAAGCCCTCCAACGGAAGCGAAAGCCCCGGAGACGAACCGGGCTTCCTGCACCGCTCGGTCGCGGCCCACCTCCGCGAGCGGATCCTCACCGGCGTGCTGGCGGCCGGGGCCAAGCTTCCGGCACTGCGCGAGATCGCCGACGAGTTCGACGTCAGCACCATGGCCGTGCGGCAGGCCATCCGCCTGCTGGACCAGGAGGGGCTGGTGCGGCACATCCCCGGCGTCGGAGCCTTCGTGCGCAATCCCGCGCCGACCGGGCAGCCGGATCAGCGGATGCTGGCCTTCGTGGCCATGGACCTCAGCGCCGCCTTCGACATGGCCATCGCCCGCGGCGTGGAGCGGGCCTGCCAGAAGCGCGGCTGGTCGGTGCAGATCCTCGACGCCCACCTGGACATCGAACTGGAGACGCGCAACATGCTGCGCCTGCCCGAAAGCGGCGCGCAGGGCGCGGTGGTGCTTCCGCCCTGGCATCCGGCCAACGTGGACGCGCTGTTCAAGATCCACCAGGCCGGCTTTCCGATGGTGCTGGTCGATCGGACGCTGCCCGGACTGACCGCCGACCTGGTGGAGTCCGACCACGAGAAGGGCGGGCACGCGGCCGCCGGCCATCTGATCGCCCGCGGCCACCGTCAGGTATTGATGGTCACCCACGAGCCCAACGTGTCCTCCATCGCCGGCCGGATTCACGGGTACGAGCGGGCCCTGCGCGAGGGCGGTATCCGGCCGGATCCGGCCTGGAAGGTGTGGATCGATCCGGCCACGCACCACCGCGGGTTCCAGGAGAACCGCCGCTGGCTGGGGGCCTGCACCGCGATCCAACCGGTGCTGGCGGCCATGAAGCCGCCGGTGGGCGTGGTGGCCATCGACGCCTATGCCGCCTGGGGCGTCTATGAGGCCTGCCGCCGGCTCGACCTCCGGGTGCCGCAGGACGTTTCGGTGGTCGGCTTCGACGACTCCGAGCTGGCCCATGCGATCCATCCGCCCATGACCATCGTCGCCCAGCGGACCGACGACATCGGCCGCGCGGCGGTGGACCTGCTGGAGCGCCGGGTGATCGAGAGCCGGCAGCGCGAGTGGATCGGCCGCTCGTATGCCCACGTGGTGATCGACATCGACCTGATCGAGCGCCAATCGGTCGCCGACGTGTCGACCGGGGCCTGAGTCCGCGACGCTTCCGTTCCGCGAGGACCGAATCATGCACGAAACCATCGGGTTCATCGGCGACCGGCTCCGGCCGGCCATGCGGGGTCTGTTCCTGGCCTGCGCCGCCGCGGGCTGCGCGCCGGCCGCCGTCGAGCGCTGCGACGTGCTGGTGTACGGAGCGACCGCCGGCGGGGCCGTGGCCGCGATCGCCGCGGCCGGCGAGGGCATGGCGGTCACGCTGCTCGAGCCGGGCCGGCATGTCGGCGGCATGATTTCCGGCGGCCTGGGAGCCACCGACTTCGGGAACAAAAGCGTCATCGGCGGCATGTCGCGGGAGTTCTTCGCCCGCACCGGACGGCACTACGGTCAGCCCCTGGCCTGGTACTTCGAGCCGCACGTGGCCGAACGGGTGCTGCGCGACTGGCTCGCCGAGGCCGGCGTGCCGGTGCGCTTCGAGCATCGCCTGGCGGCCGTGGAACGATCCGGCGACCGCATCCGCCGGGTGAGAATGAAGAACGGCGCCGTTTTCGAGGCCGCGGTGTTCATCGACGCCTCCTACGAAGGCGACCTCATGGCCCGTGCCGGCGTCGCCTACACCGTGGGCCGCGAGGGCGTCGATCAGTACGGCGAATCCCTGGCCGGCCGCCGCGAGGTCTGCGAATACCACCAGTTCAAGGCGCCGGTATCGCCGTACGGTCCCGACGGGAAGCTCCTGCCGGGCGTGTACGGCGGCGACCCCGGCCGGGTCGGCCAGGCCGACCGCAAGGTCCAGGCCTACAACTTCCGCATCTGCATGAGCAACCGCCCGGACAACCAGGTCCCCTTCCCCAGGCCCGACGGCTACGACCCCTGGCGCTATGAGCTTCTGCGCCGCTACCTCGAGAAGCTGCCCGACCTGCGGCTCGACCAGCTCATCCATATCACGATGATGCCCAACGGCAAGACCGACGTGAACAACAACGGGCCCTTCTCCACCGATCACATCGGCGGAAGCTGGGAGTACCCCGACGCCGACGAACGCCGCCGCGAGGAGATCCGGCAGGACCACGTCCGCTACACGCAGGGCTTCTTCTACTTCCTGGCCAACGATCCCTCCGTGCCGAAGCACATCCGGGACGAGCTGAACACCTGGGGCCTGGCGGCCGATGAATTCCAGGATACCGGCCACTGGCCCCACCAGCTCTACATCCGCGAGGCCCGCAGGATGATCGGAACCTACGTCATGCGCCAGGCCGACCTCCAGACCGATCTGACCAAGGAGGATTCCATCGGCATGGGGTCCTACAACAGCGACTCGCACCACGTCCAGCGCATTCCCACGCCCGACGGGGCGGTGATCAACGAGGGCGACATGCAGGTGCCGGTCCGGCCCTATGAGATCGCCTACCGGGCGATCGTGCCGCAGCGGTCGCAGTGCACCAACCTGCTGGTGCCGGTGTGCTTCTCGGCCTCGCACGTGGCCTACTCTTCGATGCGGATGGAGCCGCAGTACATGATCATCGGGCAGGCCGCCGGGGTGGCCGCGTCGCTGGCCGTCCGGCACGACACGCCCGTGGCCGACATCGACGTGCGGCGGCTCCAGGCCCGGCTGCGCGCCGCCGGGGCGGTGCTCGGCCCCGCCGAGGCCGTCAGCGAGGGACTCGATCCGCGGTCGCTCCCCGGCGTGGTGGTGGACAATCCCGCCGCCCGCCTGACCGGTCCCTGGCGGGCGTCGTCCGCAACCCCCGCCTTCGTGGGCCTGGACTACCTTCACGACGGCGACGCCGGCAAAGGCGAGTGCGTCGCCCGCTTCGTGCCCGACCTCCCTTCCGAGGGCCTGTACGAGGTGCGGATCTCCTGCGTGCCTCACCCCAACCGCTCCGCGCGGGTGCCGGTCACGGTGAATGCCGCCGACGGCCCGGCGACGGTGCACGTGGATCAGCGGACCGCCCCGCCCGAAGGCGGGCTGACGTCCGTGGGAACCTTCCGGCTGCGGGCCGGGCAGGACGGGTGGGTCGAGATCCGCAACCACGGCACCGCCGGCCATGTGATCGCCGACGCGGTGCAGTGGATTCCCGCGGCGGCCCCGGGCACGCACTGACCGCCCGGTGCTGCGGGGGTGGCGGTCAGCCCGCCGGCAGCAGCCCGTTGATCCGCGGCGTGGCCACCATCTGGAGGAACAGGCCCAGGCGGCGCAGGGCCTCGAAGAACTTCCCGGCGTCGGTCGGCTTGCTCACGAACAGGTTGCAACTGGCGGCTCTCCATGAGCGCCCGGTCCGCCGCCCGCTGTCCGGTGACGTCCCGCACCACGGCAAAGATGCTCCGCTCATCGACGAGGGGAACGGAACTCCAGGACAGCACGCGATAAGAGCCGTCCCGGCAGAGATAACGGTTCTCGAAGCCGTGAACCGGCTCGCCCCGGAACAGGGCGTCGGCCGCGGCGGCCGTGGCCTGGCGGTCTTCCGGGTGGACGAAGTCCAGCCAGGGGCGGCCACAGAGCTCCTGCAAGGTCCAGCCCAGTAATTGCTGCCAGGGGCGGTTGAGGCGCTTGAAGCGGCCGTCGAAGCCCGCCACGCAGAGCATCTCCAGTGAGTGCTCGAACAGCAGGTGGAACGGATCCGACCCGGTGCCGCGGTCGATCGTCGCCGCACCGGCGGCGGGCGGAGATCCCGGCCCGACCGCGGCGTCGGACTGTCGGCCGGACGAACGATGTGCCTTCATCGCCGACCTCCTGCTTGCTGCCCGGGTCAGCCCATCGGGCCCTGCCGGGGCCGAAGAGAGCCGAAGAGATGCTGTTCATACCCGCCGGGAGCGCCCCGGCCGCCTGAAGTGGAGTCTATACGGGCGGGCCGCAGGCGGCCCGCCGCGGGCGTTCAGCCGGACTGTACAAGCACCGACCGGCACGCTTCGATCGCCTCCGCCTTCGTCCCCGGCGGGATGTCGCACCCGCTGGACACGATCCAGCGGCTCCCGGCCACCGTCCGGGCCAGCATGCCCGTCGTCTCGCCCGTTTTCTCGGGCCGGCCGGCGAAGAAGTCGCCGATCGGATCCAGGTTGCCGCGCAAGGCGACCCGTCCCCCGGCCGCCTCCAGCGCCCCAGCGGCCGGCACCTGATGGTCCACATCGATCAGGTCGGCACCGGTGGCGATGAGGTCCGGGAGAATGGGACGGATATTGCCGCAAACATGCAGGCCGGTGAGCGGCCAGCCCATCGCCCGGACCTGCTCGATCATCCGCCGGTGACGCGGCCACACCAGCCGCCGGTAAAGCTCCGGTGAAATGAAGTTCGGCGAACATGTCGCCTCGCCGAACATGACCAGGTCGGCCCCGCAGTCCAGCGTCGCCCGGGCGGCCTCGATGGCGATCTCGACCGTCAGGTCCAGCACCTGCCCGGCGGCGTCCGGAGCCTGCAGCAGATCGATCAGGATCTCCTCCACCCCGCGCAGCTGCGAGGCGATGTTCAGCGGCCCGCGCAGCGTGTTGACCACGAAAGCCCGGTCGCCCACCCGCCGGGCCACGCTCTCCATCGCTCGTCGGTACAAGGGGAAGCGGCCCCGGTCGCCCAGTCCGCGGACCGGCAGATCCGCCGCCTGCGACGGGTCGGCCAGCAGGTGCTCGCGAAGCACCGGAGCGGCGTCCCGGGGCTGGTCCACGCGGGCGCCCAGGGCCTCCGGCTCGGCGCTGACCCCCAGACTGAGCTGGACGCCGTCGAACCCGAACCGCGTGCAGCCGCCGGCGATCACCTCGGCCATGGTCTGTGCGTCGGTGAAGAAACGCCCCAGCGGAACCCCCGCCAGCGGCGCCAGCGCCGCGTGCACGATCGGCATCAGCGGCGGACGGTCCGCGGAATCGCCGCGCAGGATGGCGAACACGCGCTCTCGACCGTTCATCGGCCGCGCCTCCCCTGAGCCGCCTTGCGTTCGCGCGGGATCCGAGTTGGGCGGCTGCTCCCGCCGCATCCGGACTCTAACCCCTCCGCCCGCGGCGCACAAACCCTGCGGGCCCCATCCCGGCCGCCCTGGAGACCCGCCTTGCCGGGTTGCGGCCACGGCATGCCGGATGTCGCCTTCGGACGGATGGCGGCCCCTCGGCGAAAGCCGACGGTCGGACTACTTCGCCTTGCCCTGGCGGGCCACGGCCTCCATGGCCGCCTTGACCTTCTCGGGATCGCCCAGGTAGTAGCTCCTGATGGGCTTGAGCTGGCGGTCCAGCTCGTAGACCAGCGGCATGCCGGTCGGAATGTTCAGCTCGACGATGTCGGCGTCGCTGATATTGTCCAGGTACTTGACCAGGGCCCGCAGGCTGTTGCCGTGGGCGGCGATGATCACGCGCTTGCCCAGCCGCACCGCCGGTGCGATGACGTCGTGCCAGTACGGCAGAAACCGGACCACCGTGTCCTTCAGGCACTCCGTCAGCGGCAGAGCCCCCTCGGTGAGGTCGGCGTAGCGCGGGTCGTTGCCCGGGTATCGCGGATCGCTGCGCTCCAGCGGCGGCGGCGGCGTGTCGTACGCCCGGCGCCAGATCTTGACCTGGTCCTCCCCGAACTTCGCGGCGGTCTCGGACTTGTTCAGCCCCTGCAGGGCCCCGTAGTGCCGCTCGTTCAGCCGCCAGGAGCGGTGCACCGGGATCCACATCAGGTCGAGCCGGTCCAGCGTGATCCACAGCGTGCGGATCGCCCGCTTGAGCACCGAGGTGTACGCCACGTCGAAGACGTAGCCCTCGCGCTTCAGCACGTCTCCGGCCTCGCCGGCCTCGCGGACGCCCGTCTCCGACAGATCCACGTCCGTCCAGCCCGTGAACCGGTTTTCCTTGTTCCACACACTCTCGCCGTGCCGCAACAGAACGATCTTGTACATCAGGTACGCTCCAGGCAGCTCCGAACCGCCCCGGCCCGACGACCGCCCGCCCCGACGGGCCCGTCCGACCGGGGCCACAGTGTCCATCAACGCCCCGGGCCGGTCAAGCCGCGGCCCGGCCGCCCGCTCCGGACCGATCCCGCTGCGCCCAACCGCGCCGCGTAGGTTTCCGCCCGCCCGGGCGGTACCATGCACCCGCCCCCGGCCCGGTGATCGCCCGCCGGCATCCGGCGGCGGCCCTCGAACTCCGGGAGAGCGCATGTCGGCCTCGATTCCCCAGGCACCGCGCGGCTGGGCCATGTTCGCCCTGGTCGGACCCTCGATGGTCTGGTGTGCCGAGTACATCGGCTCCGGCGAAGTCGTCCTGTCCACCCGCACCGGAGCCCTGCTGGGCACCGCCGGGCTCTGGGCGGTCGTGCTGGCCATCACCCTCAAGAGCTGCATCGGTATGGGCGCCGCACGCTGGGCCGCCGTCACCGGCGAGGGCATGATCGACATGTTCGACCGCCTGCCCGGGCCACGCCATTGGATGATCTGGGTGATCATCGCCGTGCAGGTGCCGGCCGCCATCGTGTCCGTCGGAGCGGTGGCCCGCACCGCCGGAGCCTTTCTCAACGCCTGGCTGCCTCTGCCCGGCGGACAGGTCGTCTGGGCGGTGGCCGCGTCCCTGTTGGCCCTGGCCGTCGCCTGGTCGGGCCGTTTCGACGTGCTCAAGACGGTCATGAGCGCCATGGTGGCCCTGATCGTTCTGGGCGTGATGTACGTCGCCCTGACCACCATGCCGGCGGGACGGGATCTGCTGACCGGGCTCTTGGGCCTGGCGCCGATGGAGATCCCCGACTGGGCCGCCCGCCTCGGGGCGGCTCCGTCGCCCTGGCACGAGATCCTGCCGCTGACCGGCTGGGCGGCCGGCGGATTCGCCAGCCAGGTGTGGTACTCCTACTGGGTGCTCGGCGCCGGCTACGGCATGGCCGCGGGGCGCGGCTGGGGCCGGCCCGCCGACCCCGCGGCCCTCGCGGCGCTGGACCCGGCGGCCTCCGCCGAAGTCCGGGGCTGGTGCCGGCTCGTGCGGCTGGATGCCTGCCTGGCCGCCGCCGTCGGCATTCTCATCACCTCGGCGTTCATGATCGCCGGAGCCGGCGTGCTGCGCCCCGCAGAGGTGCTTCCGGCCGGCAACCAGGTCGCGCTGACCCTCTCGACGCTGTTTTCCGACCGTTGGGGCCGCGCCGGCGGAATCCTCTTTCTCATCGCCGGGTCGGCGGCGATGATCAGCACGCTGGTCGGGCAGCTTTCCGGCTGGCCCCGCCTGCTGACCGACTGCGCCCGCATCGTCTGGCCGCGTACCGCCGCCATTCCGCTGACGGTGCGCTTCCGCACGATCCTGATCGGACTGTGGGTCGGCAACCTGTTGATCGCCTTCTCGCTGGACCCGGTGCGGCTGGTCAGGCTCGGTGGCCAGCTCGACGGCGTGCTGCTCACGCCCATCCAGGCCGCGGCGCTGCTGGCGGCCTTTCACGTCGTTCTGCCCCGGATGGTGCCCCGGGCCTCATGGCGCATGCTCCGCCCCGGTCCGGTGCTGACCGTCCTCCTGGCCGCCGCGGCAGTGGTCTATGCGGTGCTGTGCGTCGCGTTTCTTCCCGGAAGCCTCTCCGCCGTCTTCGCGGACTGAAACGCCGTCCGACTGGCGGGCTGCCGGAGGCGGCGCCGACTCCGCGGGCCGTGCAGCCGGACGCCCGGCCCCGCGGTCGCGCGTCCCGCCGGACATCGACTTGCCGCCCGCCGGCCGGTAAAATCCCGTATTTCGCCGACAGAACCGGCGGCGCCGGCCTCCAGGCCGGGCCCGCCGACCCGGCAGACCTGGACGGGCCATGGCAGCATCCGACGAACGATCCGCGACCTACGATCCTCAGACCATCGAGCCGGAGATCCGACGCTTCTGGGAATCCGCCCCGTTCTTCCGGGCCGATCCGGCCGACCGGCAGCGCCCGCCCTACGTGATCATGATCCCGCCGCCCAACGTCACCGGCGCGCTGCACGGCGGCCACGCGCTCAACAACACCATCCAGGACATCCTCGTCCGCTGGCACCGCATGCGCGGCTTCAACACCCTCTGGCTGCCGGGCACCGATCACGCCGGCATCGCCACCCAGGCCGTCGTCGAACGCACCATCTTCGAAAAAGAGCGCCGCACCCGACACGACCTGGGCCGCGAGGAGCTCGTCCGCCGCATCTGGGAGTGGAAGGAGGCCTACGGCAACCGCATCCTCGAGCAGCTGCGGCTCATGGGGTGCTCGTGCGACTGGTCGCGCACCCGCTTCACCCTCGACGAGGTCTGCGCCCGGGCCGTCCGCCACACCTTCTTCCGCCTGTTCCGCGACGGCCTGATCGTCCGCGGCAAACGACTGGTCAACTGGGATGCCCACCTCCAGACCGCCGTGGCCGACGACGAGGTCTATCACGAAACCGTCCAGGGGCACCTCTGGCACATCCGCTACCCGCTCAAGGCCCCCGTCCGCATCGTCTTTTCCGACCGCGAGGTCGAGGTCGACCACCTGGTGGTCGCGACCACGCGCCCCGAGACCATGCTCGGCGACACCGCCGTGGCCGTGCACCCCGAGGACCTCCGCTGGAGGCCGCTGATCGGCAAGACCGTGATCCTTCCGCTGCTCAACCGCGAAATCCCGGTGATCGCCGACCCCATCCTCGTGGACCGGGAGTTCGGCAGCGGATGCGTCAAGGTCACCCCCGCCCATGACCCCAACGACTACGCCTGCGGGCAGCGCCACAACCTGCGGATCATCAACATCCTCACCCCCGACGGAAAGATCAACGCCGAGGGCGGCCCCTACGCCGGCCTGGACCGCTACGAGGCCCGCCGGCGCGTGGTGGCCGACCTGGAAGCCCGGGGCCTGCTCGAGCGCGTCGAGGACCACGTCTCCGACGTCGGCCACAGCGACCGCAGCAAGACGCCGATCGAGCCCTACCTCTCCGACCAGTGGTTCGTGCGCATGGGCGACCTGCCGCCCGGCGAGGCCCGCCGGATCGAGGGCCTGCGCGGCGCACCCGGACTGGCCCAGCTGGCCATCGACCAGGTCTGCCAGCAGCCCCACGCCTCGGCCGCCGAACGCCAGGCCTGCGGCAAGGTGCACTTCTTCCCCGCCCGTTACGCCCGCACCTACCTCGACTGGCTGGCCGAGAAGCGCGACTGGTGCATCAGCCGCCAGCTGTGGTGGGGACACCGCATCCCCATCTGGTACGCCGAAGGATGCGACGAATCGGAACTCCAGCGGGCCTTCGCCGGCCGCGACGACGTGGTCTGGCGGCGCGACGGGACCGCCGACCGCTGGCTGATCTGCGCCGACCGCGAGGATCTCGCCCCCGACGCCGTGCCCGGCCGCGCCCTCACCCGCGATCCGGACGTGCTGGACACGTGGTTCAGCTCCGCGCTCTGGCCGCATTCCACGCTGGGCTGGCCCGAGCCGACGCCGGAACTGGCCCGCTTCTACCCCGGCAGCGTGCTGAGCACCGCCCGCGAGATCATCACCCTCTGGGTCGCCCGCATGGTGCTCACCGGCATGTACAACCTCGGCCGGGTGCCCTTCCACGACGTCTACATCCACGCGGTCATCCAGGACGGCCAGGGCCGGCCGTTCAAGAAGACCCTCGGAAACGGCTTCGACCCGGTGGACATCATCGAGGCCTACGGCGCCGACGCCCTGCGCTACACCATGGCCAGCATGACCACCGAGACGCAGGACATCCGCATGCCGATGAAGAAGGTCCGCCGGCCCGACGGCCGCGAGCTGCAGACCTCCGAGCGCTTCGAGCTGGGCCGCAACTTCTGCAACAAGCTCTGGAACGCGGCCCGCTTCGCGTTCATGAACCTCCGCGACGCCCCCCCGGCACGCCTGGACCCGGCCGCCCTGCCGATCGAGGACCGCTGGATCCTCTCCCGCGTCAGCCGCGCCGCCGTCGAGGTCCAGGACGCCATGCTCAGGTTCCAGTTCAGCCGCGCCGTCCAGGCGGCCCGCGATTTCTTCTGGGACGCGCTGTGCGACTGGTACGTGGAACTGGTCAAGTCCCGCATCGCCGAGCAGCGCGAGCCGGATGCCGCCCGCCAGGTCCTGGCCTTCGCCGTCGACCAGGCCCTGCGGCTGCTCCACCCGTTCATTCCCTTCATCACCGAGCGGCTTTTCGCCGACCTCAACCGGGCCGCCCCGCGCCGCGGCCTGCCCGGACTGGCCGAACTCGACGGTGCGGCCGCCCTGTGCACCGCCGCATACCCCCCGGTCCAGGGCTGGCCCGCACTGAACGATCCGGCGGCCGAGGCGGTCTTCGCCGACCTGCAGACCGCCACCCGCGCGGTCCGCGACATCCGCCAGACCCGCAATGTGCCCCCCCGCCAGCAGGTCCGCGTCACCGTGCGCGTGCCGCGCGAACGCGTCGCCTCGCTGTGCCAGGAGGCCCACGTGATCCGCCGGCTGGCCGGCGTCGGAGAGCTGACTGTCGATCCCGACGCCCCCCGGCCGCCCAACGCCGCGACCCTGGTCGTCGGCGACATGCAGATCTTCGTGGCCGACGTCATCGACCCCCAGGCCGAAAGGCAGCGCCTCGGCAAGGAACTGGAAGCCATCGAAGGACAGATCGCCGGCCTGGGCCGCAAGCTGGCCAACGAGAGCTTCGTCAGCCGGGCCCCGGCCGAGGTGGTCGAGCAGGAACGAAACCGGCTCGAGGAACTCCAGGCCCGGCGGCAGACCGTCCTGCACACGATCGAAGAGCTCAGATAACACCGCCGGCGGGCCGGCGCGCGGCCGCCCGGCGGCCCGTGATCCGCCCGGTCCCGCGAAACCGGTTCCAGGGAATGGCCCGATGTCCATCGTCGCCCTCCAGGATGTCCACGTCGGTTTCGAACGCCGCACGGTGCTCGAAGGCGTCGACTGGCACATCCATCGCGGCGAGAAGGTCGGCCTCGTCGGCCGCAACGGCTCCGGCAAGACCACCCTCTTCCGGCTCATCCTCGGCGAACTGGCCCCGACCCTCGGCACCGTGACCCGCGGCCGCGGCCTGCAGATCGCCTACCTGCCCCAGGAGCCGCGCCTGGACTCCGCCGCCACCCTGCACGCCGAGGTCGCCTCCACCTTCGACAACCTCCGCCGCCTGGAGGACCGCCTCGCCGAGGTCGGCAGCCTGATCGCCGAACACCATGACGATCCGGAGAAATCCGCCGATCTCATGGAGGAGTACGACGAACTCACCCGCCGCCTCGAGGCCGCCGGCGGCTACAGGTACGAGGTGCTGGTCAACGAGGTGCTCGGCGGACTGGGCTTTTCGCCCGCGGACCACGAACTGCCCGTCGCCGCCCTGTCCGGCGGGCAGAAGTGCCGCGCCGCCCTGGCCCGCCTGCTGCTCCAGGAGGCCGACCTGCTGCTGCTGGACGAGCCCACCAACCACCTGGACATCGAAGCCACCGCCTTCCTGGAGCGCTTCCTGGCCGGCTACCACGGCGCCGCGGTCATCGTCTCGCACGACCGCTACCTGCTGGACCGCGTCGTCGACCGCATCGCCGACCTCGAGGACGGCCGCGTCACCGTCTACCCCTGCGCCTATTCCGACTACGTCGAGAGCAAGCGCATCCGCCAGACCACCGCCGAGCGCGAGTACCAAAAGCAGGCCGAGTGGATCCGCCACCAGCGCGAGTACGCCGAGCGCGTCAAGGCCGACAAGTCCCGCTCCCGCCAGGCCCGCGGGCGGCTGCGGTTCCTGGACCGCATGGAACGCGACGGCCGCGTGCTCGCCAGGCGCGTCCACGTGCATCGCCGCATGGCCCTGGATTTCGCTCCCGCCCGCCGCGCCGGAGACATGGTCCTGCGCTGCGAGGGCGTGCGCAAGGCCTTCGGCGACGTCGTGCTGTTCGACGACTTCAACCTCGAGAGCTTCCGCGGCGAGAAGTTCGGCATCGTCGGCCCCAACGGCGTGGGCAAGAGCACCCTCCTGAAGATGGTCATGGGCCGCCTGGAACCCGATGCCGGAAAAGTCCGCCTCTTCGAGAACCTCGACGTCGGATACTACGACCAGGAACGGGCCGGCCTGAACCTCGACGACACCGTGCTCGACGCCATCCGCCCGCGCCGCACCGCCGCCGAGGAACAGGAGCTGCGCGGCTTCCTGGGCCGCTTCCTGTTCACCGGCGACGACGTCTTCAAGCGGATCGGCGACCTGTCCGGCGGCGAACAGAGCCGCGTGATGCTCGCCCGGCTCATGTGGAGCCGGCCCCAGGTGCTGGTCCTCGACGAGCCCACCAACCACCTCGACATCCCCTCCAAGGAGGCCCTCGAGGAGGCCCTGATCGCCTACGAGGGCGGCGTGCTGATCGTCAGCCACGACCGCTACTTCCTCGACCGCGTGGTCAACCGCCTGCTGGTCCTGCCCGAACGCGGCCGCTACGAGATCCTGACCGGCAACTGGAGCACCTGGGAGGAGAAACTCGCCGCCCGCGAGGCTCAGCAGCGCGCCGCCGAAGAACAGGCCCGCCGCCAGGCCCGTGAAAACCGGCCCGGCGGTCGAAAACCGCAGGCCGCCGCCCCCGGCACCCGGGACGACTCCCCCTACGCACGCTGGTCGCTGGAAGAACTCGAGGAGGCCATCATCCAGCGGGAAGCGCGCCTCGCCGAAACCGAGGAACGCTTCGCCGATCCGGAGGTCTGCCGGGATCCCGAGAAGGCCCGCGCCCTCCACCAGCTCGTCCGGACCCTGCGCGAGGAACTCCAGGCCCTCAACGCCGCCTGGGAGGCCCGCGGCTGACGGGCGATGGCCCGCGACCGGACCGGGCCCCGCGGAGGGACGCGCTCCGTCGCGTCCCCGGCGATCCTTCGCCAGCGCCTCCGGCAACGGCCGTTTGTTTGACCCGTTTTCGCGGCCCCGACAGAGCGGGGCCCTCCGAATCCGCGCCTCAAGGGACGAGCCCCGTCGCGACCCCGGCCGCGGCCGCGCCCGCGGAATCAGATGTCCGTGCCGTACCAGCAGGCCGAGGCCAGGCGGTCGGCGATCTGACGGTTGCTGAAGACCAGCGGCAGCAGGAAGTGGGGGTCGGCGCCGGGGGGCCGCAGGTACCCGGCCATGGCCCCGCGCCACAGCTCGCTGAACTCGCGCAGCCCGTCCTGCACGTGCCGACCGGCCAGCGCCCGGTCCATGGCTTCGGCGGCCAGCTCCCCCGACCACGCCGCCGGATGAATCCCCTCGCCGGTCAGATCGCTGATAAAGCCGCCGGCATCCCCGACCGTCAGGGTGAGCTTGCCCACGTGTGTCTCGGCTTCCAGGGCCCCCGACACCGGCAGCGGGCGGATCCTCAACGCCGCCGATCCGGCCGCGGCCTTCGGCAGCAACCCCCGTCCCGCCGCCGCGGCCAGCAGGTCGCGCATCCGCGTCTCGGCGCCGGCCGTCGGCCCGGCCGTGTGCAGCGTCACCCAGCAGGCCCGTCCGCGCGCGTCGGCATGCTCGAACCAGTACATCACTTCCTCCGGCAGCCCCGGAACCCAGTGCATGGCGTCGTCCGGCTCGCCGGCCCCGGATTCCACGGCCAGCCGGGCCCGCACCGCGAAACGCCGTCCGGGTCCCGTCGTCACACCCGGCAGCGGCTCGGCTCCGTAAGCCAGAATCGCCGCCCGGGCCCTGAGCACCGGTCCCTCAGCAGGCAGGACGCGCACGTGATCCTCGCCGGCCTCCACCCGTTGCACGCGGCAATCGTTCATCAGCGTTGCCCCGGCCTGGATCGCCCTCCGCCGCAGACCGGCCACCAGCCCGGCGTAATCCACCCGCCAGCCGGGCGGCCGGCTCGAGATCGATGCGGCGCTGCGCGAGAAGTCCGGGCTGTGGAACACCGCCCGCCGAAAGGCGGCTCCCCCGGCTTCCAGGTCCTTCACCTCCAGGTGTTCCAGGCGCTGCATCGCCGGGCGGGAGATCCAGTCGGGTTCGCCCGCTTCCGGCGGCCCGGCCGGCCCCCGCTCCAGCAGGATCACGCTGCGTCCGCGCAGCTGAAGGGCCACGGCACTGCAACAGCCGGCGACCCCCGCCCCGATCACCGCCACGTCGTGCGTCATCGGATGCCCAGTTGTTCCCAGAAGGCCGCCTCGGCCTTGTTGAAGTGTTCGAACGTGCGCTGCAGGTCGTCGCGGATCGATCGCAGCAGTTCCTCGTCCGGTACGGCGCCGGCCTCGCCCCCCTCGGCGGCGGCCTGGAGCCGCGCCGCCGCGTCGTCCAGTCGGGTGGCGGCCTCGGCGAAGGCCCGCGCCGCATCGAAGAGATTGGCCTGGGCGGCCTCCTCGACCGTCGGCTGATACAGCAGCCGCCAGGGATTGCGGCGCAGCTCCTTGCTGGCCCCCTTGAGATGGTCGCTGGTCTCCTTGAGGTTCGTGATCATCTGGCCGATCTGCTGGCGGTTCACCACCAGCAGGTCGCGGCCGGTCCGGGTGATGTCGTTGAGGTCCGCCAGCGAGCGGGCGATGCGATCGCTGGCCCCGTGAACCCGGGCCAGCAGGCTGCCCGGCCGGCGGGGATCGAACTCCTCGGCCAGCCGCGAGGCGATCCCGTCCTTCAGGATCGCGCTGGTCTGGTCGGCGTTGGCCAGCGTGCGGCCCAGCGCCGGACGGTTCTCCTCCAGCATGGCCGAGACCGTCACCAGACCGGCGTTGAGCGTGTCCAGGGCCTGGTGAACCTTGTCCATCAGCCCGGCCTCGCGGCCGGCATCGACCTCCTCGCGGACCAGCCGGGTGACGTCGTTGAGGTGGTCCATGATGCCGTGAATCTTGGCCAGCAGGGCCTGCCGGTCGCGGGGATTGAACTGGGCCTGAACGTTGCGCGTGATCGCGTTGATGTCGTCCAGCGAGGCATGAATCTTGCCCAGCAGGGAGCGGGCGTCGTCGGCGTTCAGCTGGGTCTTGATCAGCGAAAGTAGGCTCTTGGGATCGCGCTCGTCGAGCTGACTGGTCAGCGACCGGGTCAGCGCCGCGATGCTCGCCGCCGGGAAGCCGTCCACCGTCTCCCCGGGCTTCAGCGGTTCGCCCAGCCCGCGATCCTCGACCACCAGCGTGCCCAGTCCGCCGATGAGCTGCTCGGCCGGCACGATCCGGCAGTCGCGTCGCAGCCCCACCGACGAGTCCACCACCAGCGCCACCACGCTGTAGTAGCCCGTCGTGCCGCGGGTCTCGTCCGGCTGCTCCTCCAGCCGCACCGACTTCACCCGTCCCACCGTCACCCCGCCGCAGATCACCTCGGCCCCCGGCTGGATCACGGTGCTGAACGTGTTGTGCGGAAAACGAACCTGCAGGGCCATGTCGCCGCGGCCCCGGGGCGCCAGAAACACCAGGATGACCACGAACAGCACGAAGAAGGCCGTCATCGCCGCTCCCAGGCGCAAGGCGTTGCGTTCCGCGGGCATGCGCTCCTCCCGTCGCGCCGGACGATCAGCCGGCGATGATCTGCTTCTCGTACTCGCTCAGGCCGTCCGCGTCGGTCAGCGGACCGGTGGTCTCGCCGGTCAGGAACTGATGGATCAGGCGGTCGTCCGGGCTTGACAGGTCCGCCGGATCCGCATCCCGCAGCCGCTCGAAATCCGACCGCGGCCCGATCCGCAGCACCCGCCCCCGGTCCAGCATCACCATCCGGTCGGCGATCCGGAAGGCCGAGTCCATCTCGTGCGTGATCACCACGCTGGTCACGTGCAGCTTCCGCGAGAGGTCCATGATCAGCTCGTCGATCGCCGCCGACGTCACCGGGTCCAGCCCCGCCGACGGCTCGTCGTAAAACAGGATCTCCGGGTCCAGGGCCGTCGCCCGGGCCAGCCCGGCGCGCTTCTTCTGCCCGCCGGACAGCTGCGCGGGCATCTTGTCGCGGTGCGGCAGCATCCGCACCTGCTGAAGCTTCATGGTCACCACGATGTCGATGATCGCCGGGTCCACGTAGGAGTGCTCGGCCAGCGGCAGGGCCACGTTCTCGGCCACGGTCATCGAGTTGAACAGCGCCCCGCTCTGGAACAGGATGCCGAAGCGCTTCCGCAGCTCGTTCATCCCCGTTTCGTCCAGCCCGGTGATGTCGCGCGGCTCGTCGCAATCACGGGTGCGATACAGGATTCGACCCTCGTCGGGAACCAGCTCCCCGATCAGGCAGTTCAGCAGCGTGCTCTTGCCGCAGCCCGACCCGCCCATGATGATCAGCGTCTCGCCGGCCAGCACGTCCAGCGTCACCCCGTCCAGCACCCGCACGGGCCGGCCCTGCTGGTCCGGGAACGTCTTGACCACGTTCCGGATCGAGATCACCGCACCAGGCGCGTCGCCGGTCACGTCCCGGGCCTCCCGGCTCACAGCCCGAACAGGTAGAACACCGACGTGAACACGCAGTCGGTGGCGATCAGGGCCACGATCGACTTGACCACCGTCGCGGTCGTTCCGCGACCCACGCCCTCGGCCCCGCCGCGGACGTTCAGCCCCTCGTAACAGGCGATCAGCGAGATCAGCCCTCCGAACACCCCGGCCTTGACCAGCCCGGTGAAGAAGTCCCGGTAGGTCAGCGCGATCTGGGTGTTGTGCAGGTACGTCTCCCGCGGAATGTCCAGCACCAGCACCGCCGTCCCCAGCCCGCCCAGCACCCCGACCACGTCCGCCACCACCGTCAGCCCGACCAGCATCACCACCGTCGCCGTGATCCGCGGAACCACCAGGAAACGGATCGGATTCAGCGCGTGGGCCCGCATGGCCTTGATCTCCTCGGCCTCCACCATCGCCCCGATCTCCGCGGCGATCGAGGCCCCCGCGAAACCGCTCAGCACCACCGCCGACAGCAGCGGGCCCAGCTCCCGGAACATCGCGATCGCCACGATGTTGGCGGTCTTGTCCAGCGAGCCGTAGTCCCGCAGCGTCGGAGCCATCTGCAGGGCCAGGATGATGCCGATGAACGTCTGCACCAGCACGATGATCGGAATGCTCCGCACACCCACCCGCACCATCTGGGCGGCGAACACCGACGCGCTCAGCCGGGCCCGCCGGGTCAGCACCCGGTACAGCCACATGCCCGCGTCGAACAGCAGGTAGCCGGCGCCGCCCAGGTACTCCAGGCCCGCGGTCACCGCCCGGCCCGCCGACAGGCCCGCGCGACCCAGCGCCGCCAGCCCCCGGCCCGCACGGCCGTACCCCTGCGTCGCCGCCGCAGACCCGTTCATGCCGAAAGAGCCTCCTGCTCCGTGGCGAACACCTTGAAGAACCTGTCCAGCCTGGTGATCTCCAGCACGCTCTGCACCCGATGGTTCGCGCCGCACAGGGCGAACGACCCGTTGTACTGGTGAACCCGCCGGAAAACCTCCACCAGCGTGCCCAGACCGGAGGAATCCATGTAGTCCACCTCCTCCAGGTTCACCACCAGCTTCGCCGGCCGCTGCTCGCACGCCTGCACCAGGGCCTTGTGCACCGCCGGCGTGTGGTGCAGGTCCACGCCGCCCCGCAGCGCGACCACCACCGCGGAACCCTGCCGGCGAACGTCTTTCACGCAGCCGCCCTGATCAGCCATCGATGGTTCTCTCCTGCCCGGCGCCGCCGGACCCGGCCGTCGGTTCCGCCGCGAGCATCTTGCGCACCCTCAGCCGCATGCCCGCCGGCATCCGCCGCGAGTACTCGACCTCGTCCATGACCGTCCGGATGATGTGCGTGCCCAGCCCGCCGGGGCGGACATCCTCCAGCGAACGACCGATGATGCTCTCCGGCTCCACCTGCCGCCCGCAGTCGCAGATCTCGATCTCCACTCCCCGCCGGCCGCCCTCCGTCACCGGCACGATCGCCACCTCGATCGGCCGGCCGGCGCAGCCCCCGTAGCCGTGCTTGATGACGTTGCCCACCGCCTCGTCGATCGCCAGCGCGATGCCCGAAACCTCCGGCTCCCGGAAACCGATCCGCTCCGCCGCCGCCGCCACCGCCGCGTGCACGTCCGCGATCCGCGCAGTGTCGCTGGTGATCGAGAGCCGAACCGCATGCAGCCCGCTCGGCGAATCCGGAATCACCGCCCCGGTCCCTCCGGACTGCTGGCCGCCGCGGGCTCCTCGCCCATCCGGGCCAGATGGTCCCGCCACCGTGCCACCGCGCGGCGGCGCTGCCCTGCGTCGTCGGCGTAATCGTAGCCCAGCCGCGTGCCCGTCAGCCGCTCCAGGCCCAGAACGGCATAAAACCGGACCGCCTCGTCCTCATCCTCCAGACGGTCCACCATCAGACCCAGCATCGCCGTGTCGCGCGTGTCCACCGCCCGCCGAATGGCCGCGATGCGATCCTCGGGCGCCTCGGAATGAAAAGACTGCGGGTACGGCACACGCGGCGGACGACATCCCCCCGAACCCGCCGGGATCACCAGCAGCAGCACCGCCAGGCTCGCCGCCTTCCGGCGGATCGCACCGCCCGGCCGACTCGCCCCGCACGTCGCCACGCCGATGCCCATCCGCCCGATTCCTCGAATCGACTCCGGGATGTCCACCACTTCTGCGGCGGCATTATAACCTTGCCCCGCCCGCCTTCCACGCGGCCCCGGTCGCCCCGGATTTCCATGCCCCGGCCGACACGCATCCCGCCCCGGCCGCGCTTTGGGTGCAGCCCCGATTCCCGCCGGGCCGATACATACCTTTTCAGGCACCGTCGTGCCCGCGCCGGCGGTCCGCGCACGGACCCCGGGCCGGACACGGCGAAGCTCTCGAACGCGGACGGGCGCTGGTGCCTTGTGAACCGTCCCGCGATATAGTGCATCCGGCCCGGGCTGGACCTGCCGACCCGCTCGCCCGCGGAGCAGAACCGGCGGCCCGCCCGACAGCGCCGGCCTCATGGAGGAGATCCCGGACATGGCTTGGACGCAGCAACGACTCGCCGCCGCAAGGGCCTGCGTGGTTCTGCTGGTGGTCATCGCCTGCCTGTTCATGTGGACGGCGGTGCTCAGCTTCGACCCGCTCGATCCCCCCAGCCCCCACGTGTATCCGCATCCCGACCCCTGCCGCAACGCCGGCGGCCTGGCCGGGGCCTTCGTGGCCTACAAGATGTTCGAGTACTTCGGCAAGGGGGCCTACGCGGCCGTCGGCGGACTGACGCTGGCCCTGCTGGTCTTCGCCTCCCGCGGAAGGATGCCCTCGCTGTGGCAACGCGTGCTGGGGGTCTCCCTGCTCATCGGCGTGGTCTCCGCCGCGGCCCACTGCCTCACCGACCCGACCGCCTGGCCCGAACAGCGCGGCGGCGTCCTGGGATTCGTGGTCGCCTCCTGGCTGCAGCAGTCGGTCAAGTGGATGACGATTC
>CALLOB010000049.1 GCA_938005315.1 uncultured Phycisphaerae bacterium | reverse complement strand
CGCACGGACCAGCGTGCGACCGGCCCCGGTGAGCCGGCACCGCGCCGGGGTGACGGGGTGATCGAGTACCAGAAGGTTCCCGCCCATGATGACGACTGAGCAGGTTCGAACGATCGGAATAGCCAGAAGTTGCGGCCGGTGTTCCGCCTCGGTCGGCAGGCGTGGTCTGCCGGGCCTGGGGGCCGCGTTGCTGGCCGGCATCATCGGCTTGTCGCTGGGGGCGAGCACAGCCCACGCCCAGCCCGCGATTGACGTGGTGGGGGACTTTCTCAGCGTCACCGGAACCAATAACGGCGAGGAGATCGAGGTCACCTTCCAGTTCATCCCCATCGGTGGAATCGGGACTTATCCGCCTGCGACGCCCGGCGATCCTGTCAATGTTCCCGATACGCTCACGCTCGCCTATGCGGTGCTGATCGACGGCTTCCACTATCTCCGGGCCGCGGCAGTGACTTACGACAATCCGGCGGGGCCTCCGGGTCTGGGCTGTTCGGGAGCGGCACCGGCCGGCTGCGTGGAGATCGGTGGAGCGACCGCCGAGGAGGCCCAGGCGAACCTGGAACTGGTTTCGCTGGAGAATCCCAAGCCGGTGTGCGTCCGCGGACGGGGAGGCGACGATTACATCCACCTGGACAACCTCCCGACCGAAGGCGGAGGTGGCGGCGGCGGCGAATTCTCCTGCATGGGAAAGGCCCAGTTCGACACGTTCATTGACGGCGGCGACGGCGACGACGTTCTCGTGGGCTCCGGCGGCAACGACTGGCTGCTGGGCGGCGACGGGAACGACCTGCTGCTGGGCCTGGACGGTGACGACGGGGACGACGGCTACCCCTGTGACGGAGGCAACGGCGACGACATTGTGGAGGGCGGCCTGGGCAACGACGTGTTGCGCGGCGGTCCGGGGCGGGACATCCTCCGCGGCGGCCGGGGCGGCGACAATCTCAGCGGCGGGGAGGACTACGACCTGCTGGACTACCGGACCGACGGCGGTCCGCGCGGGGTGACGGTCGACATGCCCGCCGGCACCGCGACCGACAGCCACGGCGATACCGACGCCCTGTTCGACAACTTCGAAGTGATCCGCGGCACCGCAGAGGCCGACACCATCACCGGCAGCACCAGGCGGGGAATGACCATTATCGGCGGAGCCGGCAACGACACGCTGGCCGGCGGAGCCGCGGACCAGGCCGACATCATCTACGGCCAGGACGGCAACGACACCATCATCGGAGACAACGGCAGCGACATCCTGATCGGCGGCAGCGGCAACGATACCATCTACGGCGGCCGGCTGACCGGCGGGGAGGACGTCCGCGCCGACGAGATCTACGGCGACGGCGACCCGGTCCCGCCCTTCATCCGAACCAAGCCCCACTACATCAACGGGGATCCCGCACGGCCGTCCAACTTCGACGTGCTGGACGATTCGCCGGTCGGAGCGACTGCTCCCGGGCCGGGCCTGATCGAGATCCGCCAGGCTTTGCGCGGATATACGGCCGACGAAGGCACGGCAGCGCCGATGTCCGGCAACTTCCTGCTGCCCTGCAATGACGACGGCTCGGTGACCGGGCTTGACGGCGAAGTGGTCGGCGTCGGAAACGACACGATCTACGGCGACCGCGGCGCGGACCGCATCGCCGGCGGCGGCGGCAACGACACCATCTACGGCGGCGAGGACGACGACCTGATCTTCGGCGACCGGGTCCACGACCGGGCCACGGCGGTGGCCGAGGAGGGCGACTGGGGCCCCTGGCCGGCGACGGCGGCGGACATCCTGAGCGACCGCTTCGGGAACGATCGAATCAGGGGGCAACTCGGAGCCGACACCATCATCGGCGGAGGCGGCGCCGACCGGATCATGGGCGACGAGGATCCCCGCGTCAGCGGTGGAGGCGGCGCCGACATCATCTACGGCGACTATTTCTTCCTGACCCAGGCCGACTACGACCTGATCGTGGCCAACGTGGCCGTGCCGATGGGAGGCCTGCACGCCGACACGATCTACGGCGGAGCCCAGCGAGACCGCATTTTCGGAGGACCGGGCGATGACACGATCATCGGCGGTCCAGCCACGCCGTTCGCGATGAGCATCGCCGGCGCCACCGTCTGGCAGCGCGGCGACCTCATGCAGGGCAACCAGGGCGACGATCTCATCATCGGCGGCGAACTGGACCCCGTGAATCCCCTGTCCGTGGCCGACGACGGGTTCTCGGTCGGCACGCCGATGAAAATCGACCTGAACCCCGGCGACGTGGCCGACTACTCGCGGGTGCCCGCGGCGTCGGCGACCAGTTCGGGGATCTTCGTCAACCTGGTCGCCGGAACGACGCCGCTGGGCCCCAGCGGCCTGAGCGGGACCTCCAGCGGCGACGGGGAGCTGCTGCCTTTGCCGTTGCTTCGCAACGGCGTGGACACGCTGATCGGCATCGAGAACGTCATCGGCAGCGTCAACGACGACGTGATCATCGGCGCCGATCCGCCGAGCACGCCCTCCAACATCGACCGGGAGTGGAACCAGTACACCCGCAACGCGTTCGGGGACCTGGCCTTCCCGCTGGGCAACTCGCCCTCGACGTACGTCATGGCCAACTACCCGTGGGGCTTCCACAACATCCTGGTCGGCAACGACGGCAACGACCTGATCGTGGGCCGGCGGGGTGACGACGCCCTGTGGGGCGGCGACGGCGACGACGTGCTGTGGGGCGACAACCGGGACGAGGGAGACGGAACCGGCACCGGCCCGGGCTCGGGCTACGACGACCCTGAGACCATGGGCAACGACCAGCTCTGGGGCGGCGCCGGAAACGACGAGATCCACGGCGAGTACGGGCAGGACATCCTCCGCGGCGGCGATGGCGAGGACTTCATCTCCGGCGGGGCCGGACGCGACGTGCTGGACTACACGGAATCCGGCACGGGCGTGCTGGTCAACCTGGGTGAAAGCGACCAGGACGTGTCGGCGGGCCCGGCGGCCCTGGCCGACCTGGTGTTCGCCCTCGATCAGCTCGTGAACCCGGCGGCGGCGCGCAAGTTCGATCTCACAGCGATGCTCCCCCTGCCCGGCGGAACCTATCGCTATCCCGACTACGAGAATAATCCCCTGGACAACCAGCCCTGCGCCCCCGGCAACATCCTCTGTGCCGGCACCGCGTACGGCGAAAACAGAGATATGGATACGATATCGAACAACGTGGGCCTGCAGAGCGGCGCCCGGATCTACCGTGACCAGATCGAGGTGGTGCTCGCCCAGCCGGGCGCTACGGATGTCATCTACGGCAAACCGTTCTTGCCCAACGAGCTTCACGGGCTGGGCGGAAACGACATGCTCTTCGGCGGCGACGCCGACGACCGGCTGTACGGCGGCGCCGGTTCGGACCTGCTGGACGGCCGGGGCGGAAACGACCACCTGATCGGGACGGACTGGGAGACGATCCCGCCGGGCGAGCGGCTGGAGAGCGATTCGGACTGGGTCAGCTACGCGAGCGTGACCAACCCGGCCGACGGCATCGGCGGAACCCGCGGCGTGGTCGTGAATCTCGGCGGCACCGAGCCGCAGGACACACGGGCGGCGGGAATCGACAGGCTGACGCAGATCGAAAACGTCATCGGCACCGCCTTCGACGACGTCATCAAGGGCAACGAGAAGGCCAACATCCTTTACGGTGGAGACGGTGACGACTGGCTGGTCGGGCGCTCCGACGCCGACATCATCCAGCACAACGTCGTCCATATCCGCCATGACCTGCTGCACGGCGGGCCGGGGACGGACGTGGCGGATTACCGGATGAGCGATCCGGCGGCCATCCGCAACTCGCTGGCCATTCTGGAGGCGATCAGCAACCCGCCGGCCTGCTTCAGCGATCCGGCGGTCCACTGCTTCATCGAGGACGACGGCGAGACCGAGGCCGGCAGCGACTGGCTGGTGCAGATCGAGGCCTGGCGCGAGCCGGGGAGCAACCTGCGGCCGCAGATCACGGTAATGGGCACGACCGACCCGGCCAGGCCGCACGTCGTCCAGGACGACGGCAGCGTGGTGATCGCCCCCGGCGCCCGGCTGACGTTGCGGGCCTCGGCCACCGGCGGCCAGCCGCCCTACCGGGCCGAAGTGACGCCCACGACCGACAAGACCGTGCCGACCGAGCTGGATCCCCGGGTGCGGACCGTGCCGATCGTCGTGCCGGCGACGGCCACGAACCTGGCATTCAATGCTCCGTTCCAGTTCGAGGTCCGGCCGCTGAAGACCACGACCTTCCGGGTGAGCTTCACGGATCTCCAGGACAGCTCGGACCTCGGGCAGGACGGTGAGTCCCCGCCCCCGGCGACGGCCTCGGTCTTCCGCAAGGTGATCGTGGCCCCGACGCTGGGCGTCACCATCGACCGCAAGCAGTACACCATCCGGGCCGGCGAGAGCACGCAACTGCAGGCGACCATCACCGGCGGGCAGACGCCGATCACCATCCTGTGGACGCTCGACAACGGCGGGGCGGCCACCGGCCTGACGCCGACCAACGTGCTGAAGCCGACGGCCTCTCCGACGGCCACGACCAGGTACCTGATCACCGTCCGGGACGCCGTCGGGCAGGTGGCCGAGGCCAGGACCACCGTCGAGGTGCTGGCCGAGGGTTCCAGTGCCCACATGCTGCCGGAAACCGGCGTGAGCACCGGCTCCGGCGGGGGCAACAGCGGCGCCGGCAACTCATCCACGACAAGCCAGTCGCTCGGCGAGCCGGAATCCGGCCAGCCGACAGTGTTCCCGGCTCCGTGCGGCAGCGGCGCAGGCGGCGGCTTCATGGTCATGAACCTGCTGCTGCTGGCGGGCATGCGGCGACGCATGACCGGCTGAGGCCACGGGGCACCTGCCCGCCGGCCGCGCAAAAGTTGCGCTTCGGCGACAGCGATCCATCCGGCGGGCCCGTCCGACCACGGACGGGCCCGTTTTCTGCGCCAAGGGCTTGCGCAACGCACTCGCTCGGCGCCCCGTGTGCACCTGGGCGACGTCACACAAGGTGCGTAACAATCCGGGCCCGGTCGTCTGCGGTCCGGGAGGGACGCGCGCCGTCGCGTCCGCCGTCGCGTCCGCCGTCGCGTCCGCCGTCGCGTCCGCCGTCGCGTCCGCCCTGTTTTGCGGCCCCGACAGAGCGGGGCCCTCCCGGCGGCCTGCGGGGCGAAAGAAGCCCGCTCCGCCCGCCTGGCGGCGGTGTTGAAGGCCGATGGCGGCGCGCTATAATGGCCCGCGCGTTCACACCGTCCGGTGGCGGCCTGGCGTTTCCGCCGCGCCGGGCGGTCCGGAGGGCGGTACCCGTGCCGACGGTATGCCTGTACTTCCAGCTGCACCAGCCGCACCGTCTGCGCCGCTACAGCATCTTCGACCGCGACAGCCGCTACTTCGACGAGTACCGCAACGGCGAGATCTGCCGCAAGGTGGCCCACAAGTGCTATCTGCCGGCCACGCGGATCATTCTGGACCTCATCCGGAAGCACGAAGGCCGCTTCCGCGTGGCTTACAGCCTGACCGGCTCGATCATCGAGCAGTTCGAGCGTCACGCCCCGGAAGTGCTGGACCTGTTCCGCCAGCTGGCCGAGACCGGCTGCGTGGAGTTCCTGGCCGAGACGTATTACCACTCGCTGAGCTTCCTGTACTCGCGGGACGAGTTCGTCGAGCAGGTCCGCAAGCACGTGGAGTGCATGGAGCGGCTGTTCGACGTCCGACCGCGGGTGTTCCGCAACACCGAGCTGATCTACAACAACGACATGGCCCACTTCGTGGAGCGGATGGGCTACAAGGCGATCCTCTGCGAGGGGGTCGATCAGGCCCTGGGCGGGCGCACGCCGAACGTGCCCTACCGCTGCCACGAGTCGAGCAAGGTCGTGCTGCTGCTGCGGAACTACCGGCTGACCGACGACGTGGCTTTCCGATTCTCGAACCGCGACTGGCCGGAATACCCGCTGACCGCCGCGAAGTACGCCGACTGGATCACCCGGGTCAACGGCAGCGGCACCGTGGTCAACCTGTTCATGGACTACGAGACCTTCGGCGAGCACCAGTGGGCCGACACCGGCATCTTCGAGTTCCTCAAAAGCCTTCCCGACGAGATCCTCGCCCGCCGGGACAACGACTTCAAGACGCCGTCGGAAGTGGCCGCGTCCTGTCCGCCGGGCGGGATTTACGACGTGCCGCACATGATCAGCTGGGCGGACTCGGAACGCGATCTCTCGGCCTGGCTGGGCAACGCGATGCAGTCCAACGCCCTGCACGAGCTGTACCGCCTGGAGCGCGAGGTCAAGACCGCCGGCGATCCGAAGATCCTGCACGACTGGCGGCTGCTGCAGACCTCGGACCACTTCTACTACATGTGCACCAAGCACTACGGCGACGGCGTCGTCCACCGGTATTTCAACCCGTACGAATCGCCGTACGACTCCTACATCAACTTCATGAACGTGCTGGACCACCTGCGGCTGCGGATCGGTTCGCGGCTGCGCGAGCGGCTGCAGAGCCTTCGCACGCTGGACGCACGTTGACCGCCGATCGCGCCGTTCGCGGCGCGAAACGATACCGGGGGGAAAGCGGGCATCGATGACAGGCCGGCGAGCGGCCCGCGGAGGTTCCGGGCCGCGAGCCGGCGCGGACGCTGCGGAACCGGACGCGCTATGATGACCGACCCCGGCGAGATGCAGCAGCAGACCGACGGGCCGCCCCTGGACCCGGACCTGGAGATCCGCCGCGAGTGGCTCCTGACCAACGGCCGGGGCGGATACGCCTCCGGAACGGTGCTGGGCGTGCCCACCCGACGCTACCACGGCCTGCTGGTGGCCGCCGCCCGTCCGCCGCTGGAACGCTGGGTGATGCTCTCGGCCACGCTGGAGCGCGGCATCGTCGGCGGCCGCTTCCACGCGTTCGGCGCGTTCGAGTTTCCGCACGCCTTCGACCCGCAGGGGTTCCGCCACCTGCAGTCCTTCTCGACCTGCAACCGCGCGCCGCTGCCGTGGGCCCGGTTCGTCTACCAGGCCGACGGCGTGCGACTGGTCAAGCAGGTGATGCTGCCGCACGGGCGGGACGAGGTGCTGGTGCGGTATGAGCTCAGCGCCGACCCGGAAGAGGACGTCATGCTCCACGTCGGCCCGTTCACCCCGCTACGCGACTACCATTCGCTGACCCGGGCGTTTCCCGGCACCTACGGCATGAGGGAGATCGGCGGCTGGATCGCCCTGGACGCCTACGCCGACGGTCCGCGGCTGTGGCTGACCACCGTCCGCAACGACGGCGGAGCTTCCGCCCAGTTCGACGGCCACAGCGACTGGTGGTACGGCCTGCTGTACCGCGAGGAGGCGGCCCGGGGGCTGGAATCGCGGGAGGACCTGTTCGTGCCCGGCTGGTTCCGGGCATCGGGGCGCGGCTCGATCGACATCACGCTGCGGGCGGTGGCCGCGTTCGGGGCGGCGATGGACAACCTGCCGGAGCCGCCACCTCCGCTGTCGGACACCCCGGCCGTCTCGACGCGCAGCGTGGAAAGCCGTCTGCGGGAGGCGGCCGGAGCCTTCGTGGTCCGGCGGCGGACGCCCCGGCAGACCGAACTGCCCACCATCCTGGCCGGCTATCACTGGTTCGGCGACTGGGGGCGAGACACGTTCATCGCCCTGCCCGGGCTCCTGCTGGAAACCGGACGCCCGGCCGAGGCCATGCAGATCCTGGAGGTGTTCGCCTCCGCCGAACGGGACGGCCTGATTCCCAACCGCTTCAGCGACTACGGCGAGGGCCGCGACTACAACAGCGTGGACGCCACCCTGTGGTTCATCCATGCCGCGGATGCCTGCTGCACGGCGGCCGACCGCCCCGACGTCTGGGCGGAGCGGTTCGAGCCGGTGTGCGAACGCATCGTCGAGGCTTTCCTGCGCGGCACGCGTTTCAACATCCGCGTGGAGGACGACGGACTGGTCGCCTGCGGCGACCACTACAACCAGGTGACCTGGATGGACGCCAAGGCCGGCGATGTGGTGTTCACGCCGCGCCACGGCAAGGCCGTGGAGATCAACGCCCTGTGGTACCACGGCCTGTGCCTGCTGGCCCGCCGCGCCGACGGCCGGGACGACGAGCGCGCCGCCCGCCTGCGGCAGCTGGCCTCGCAGGTCCGGGGCGCGTTTCTCTCGGTCTTCTGGAACGGCGAGGCCGGCTGCCTGTACGACGTGGATCGCGACGGCTGGAAAGACATGGCCATGCGGCCCAACCAGATCCTGGCGGTCAGCCTGGAACACTCGCCGCTCAGCACCGAGCAGCAGCGCAGCGTGCTGGAGGCCGTCACCCGCACGCTGCTGACGCCCTACGGCCTGAGAACGCTGGCCCCAGGCCACCCGTCCTACCAGGGCCGCTGCGAGGGCAATCCGTTCGAGCGCGACCGGGCCTGCCACCAGGGCACGGTCTGGGCGTGGCTGATGGGCCCCTATGTCGAGGCCTACCTTCGGGTGCACGGCTTCACCGGCGAGGCCCGCCGGCGGATGCGGGAACTGCTCGAGCCGCTGATCCTGCACCTGGAGACCGCCGGCCTGGGCCAGATCAGCGAGATGTTCGACGGCGACCCGCCGCATACCCCGCGGGGCTGCATCGCCCAGGCCTGGAGCGTGGCCGAACTGATCCGGGCCTGGCACATCACCGCCCCGGGCTGACCAGGCATCGGCGATCCGTCCCATGAGATTGGTCTTCGCGCGGCGCGAGCTTACACTGCCGCCGACCCGCCGCAAGCATGCCGCACGGCGACCGGCGGGCCGCCGAAACGCCGACATGGAGTGGACCGTCATGACGCAACGATGGATCGGCGCATGCCTGCTGGCGGCTGCGGTCTGCGCGACCGGCGGATCGGCCGGTCGTCTCGCGGCCGAGGGGCCGGCCAACGTGGGTCACGCCGACACCGGGCGACAGCCCCTCGGGGAGCCATACGAACTCGGCGGAAAGCGGCTGGTGTTCACCACGTGGCAGTACGTCCGGCCCGGCGAGTTCGCCTGGGTCGATGAACACGGCCAGGGCGTGTCGGTCTCGGGCAACCAGGGCCCCACGGAAGCCCGCTTCAGGCGCGGGAACCATCCGTTCGGCATCCGCCTGGCCGCCCGACCGGCGGTCCGCGAAGGGCCGATCTTCCGGCGGGACGACCTTCCGCCGGGAACGGCCGGAGGCGTGGCCATCACGACGCTTCTGAAGGACGCCGACGTGTACAAGGCCTGGGGGTTCGAGACCATCGGCAGGGACAGACACCTCGTGTACCACGAATCCGCCGACGGCCGGGCCTGGAGGCGGCGCGACGTGCGGTTCGAAGTAGACGGCGACCCTCAGGCCCACATCAACTTCGGCGAGGGAACGGTGTTCATCGATCCGTCGGCCCCGGCCGAGGAACGCTACAAGCTGGTCACGCTGGAGAGCTTCAGCCGCGAGGACTCCGAGGCGTTCAGGCAGCGGGCTCCGGACCGATGGGAGCCGCTGGCCTGGCGGGAGGACGTGGGCGCCGCCTTTCACATACGCGGACTCACCTCACCCGACGGCTTCCGCTGGAACCGCCTTGCTGAACCGCTGTCGGTCGAGCACAGCGACACGCAGATCACGGCATATTACGACGTGCGGCTGCGGCGCTACGTCATCTAAACCCGCTGCTGGATGATCGAACCGCGGGCAGTCAACGCCCCCGCCGGCGGGGCGGCGTTCTACAACGTCGGGCGGAGATCGATCGGCCGCACCGAAAGCCCGGATTTCCGGAGCTTTCCGGTCAGTCGGCCGATACTGGTGCCGGGAGCCGATATGGCCCCCTCCGACGTGCTGTACACCAACGGCCGCACCACCATCCCCGGGGCTCCGTGGTCCCATGTGATGTTTCCATCGGTCTGGCATCAGGGCGACGACTCCACCACGATTGTGATGGCCTCCAGCCATGACGGGTTCGTCTGGAGCTGCCTTCCGGACAGGGAGGTCTTCCGAACGGCGCCGTTCGGCACCTGGGACGGCGGATGCGTGTTCGCGCGGCCGAATCTGGTCGAACTCCCCGACGGCAGCTTCGCGCTGCCCTACACCGGCTACGACGTGCCGCATAAGTACCCGCGCGGGCAGTTCCGGTTCGCCACCGGCTACATGGTCTGGCCCAGAGGCCGGCTGGTCGCGCTGGAGGCCCAGGGGCTGGGCGAGTTCAGCACGGTGGCCTTTCTGGCCCCGGGTCGCCGGATGCTGGTGAACGCCGATATCCTCCGCGCCGGCCGCCTGGCCGTCGAGGTCGCGGACCTCAACGGTCAACCGCTCCCGGGACGCTCGTTCGCCGAGGCCGACGATCTGTTCGGCGACCTGTTCCGGGCGCCGGTCACCTGGAAAGGCCAGTCCGACCTGGGAATCGAGCCCGGCACGCCGATCATGCTGCGCTTCCGGCTCGATCGGGCCAGCCTTTTCGCCATCGACTTCGAGTGATCGGGCCGCCACAGGACCCCGACGCGTTGCACCGGCCACCGACATGACTTCTTCGCGAACCGAGACTACACTGGCCGGGGCCCACCACGGAGGGCACTGCCGAGGTCATGGCCACGATGCGGGTCGGCTTGATGGGCATGGGACGCGGCGGGCTGCAGCTGGCCGAAGCCCTGCTGCGCAGCAACTGGTGCCAGCTGGTCGCCGTCGCCCATACTGCCACCAGGCCCCTGGAACAGTTCACCGACCGCCACCCCGGCGTGGCGGCCTTCGACGACTACCGCTCGCTGATCGTCTCCACCCAGCTGGACGCCCTTTTCGTGGCCGTGCCGCCCTTCCAGCGCGGCAAGTACCTCGCCCTGGCGGCCGAGCGGCGGCTACCGGTCTGGATGCTGACCCCGCCGGCCCGCGGGCTGGAGGAAGCCGCCGAGATCCTGGAGCGTTTCGAGCAGGCCGACTGCCCGATCGTGGTGTCGCGGGCCTGGGGCATCGAGCCGTCGCTGCAGCCGGACGCCCTGGACCTCCAGCCGGGCAACCGCGTCTTCCTGGCGACCGGTTCGAGCATGACCTGCCTGCAGGAGGACCTCGACTGGCGCGGCGATTCGGTGCGGGCCGGTGGAGGCGTGCTGCTGGACCACGGCTACGCCCTGATCGACACCATCCTGCAGGTGATGGGCATGCCCGCCACGGTCTACGCGGCGGCCGGGCGGGCGTCGCGTCCGGGCACGCGCTTTCCCTATGACACCGAGGACGCCGCGACCTGTGTCCTGCACTTTCCCGGCGGCGGCATCGCGGCCATCACATGCTGCTGGACGACCGGCCCGAACGCCTGGCACGTCGATCTGCACGCCCTTGCGCGAACCGTCCACGTCGATGAGCGGACCGTCGTGGTCCGCGACCGATCCGGCCAGACCGAAACCGCCCGCTACGAGCGGCCGACGATGCTGCTGCTGCCGCAGGTGGAGGAATTCCTCAGCGCCCTGCGGAGCAACGCCCGAATCCTTTCCACGCTGCGGCACCACCTGCCGACGCTGGCGGTCATGCAGACGTTGTACCTCTCCGCCCGAACCGGCCAGCCCGAGAGCCCCGGCCGGCTGGCCGAGCTGCACCGCCTGAGCTGAACGGCCTGCGGGCCGTCCCCGGCGGTAGTGAGCAGGCAACCGGTCGCCGCTATTATTGGACCTTATGATGTATTCATTGATGCATCAAATCCTCTAATCACAAAAGACGGCCTTCCGCCTTGCCCAAGGCGGCGATTAACCGATTTTAAATGTTTTGACATAAAGCACTTAGCGCATGACTGCTATGCTTTGGGTCGATGGCGGCCCGTTTGACGATGCCATAGGCGCTGGCGTACAATACACTAGCGTTTGGCAAAGGGGGAACCTGGCAGAACCCCCGCCGATGCACAAGCCCCCGCGGCCAAGCCGCTGGGCCTGAACCTGCGGGGGCGGATCAGGGTAATAAGACGATAAGAGGTAGGATCCGCGACCTTGCCAGCCACGCGGTACGGCCATGGCAGGGATCCGGATCGAGCGTGAATAATGGAACCCTACACCATTCCCAGCCGAGCGTTCAGCCTCTCGCCTGCACTTCGCGATCGCGGGCTGAGCCGCACGGCGCCAAGAGGGGTCCACAAGTACGCCGACGGCGAGAGGGGCACGTTGCGCCCGACCTCCCGGCCGGCTGCATGGGGCTCAATTGGTACCGCCGGTTCGCGTGAAGCGAGGAATGACCATGGTTTCGATCTCACCGGACAAGCTGTACGAGTGCATCGCCTACTTCGAAGAGCCTGAGCCGGGCGTCCCGGAGGGCTGCTCGGGCTGGTACCACAGTTACGGCCGGTTTCCGCTGCGTTCGCCGGAGCAGGTGTTCACCCGGAGCGGAGGCTCTTCGGTCAGCCTGGTGCGTCCGGAAGTAGCCGGGCCTTTCCTGGCTAGGGAAGACGCCCTGGCGGACCTTCAGGAGGCGCTGAGCCGCTCATAAGGCGGCCTGACGCGGCCTGCTGTCCTGATCGTCTCCACGCTCGAGTCAAGCTGCGAAATGCAATCGCGCGGGCCGTCAGGCTGCGCGCCAGGAACACCATCCTCCTCCCAGTGCCCCGCTGGAAGTCACCCCTTCCGGCGGGGCACACTCCTTGTGCCCGAAGCGCGATCGTGAGTTGCCCTGCGTCCGTGGCTGTCCGTGACCCGCGCACTTCTCATGAGCGACGCGCGGTCATGAGAGACCGGCCGAGCGGGCCCCCGCCCCGGCCAGGCAGACGCCCGCGGGCACCTCTAGGGGCCGGTCGATCCGGTACCGGCCGGCGGGCCACCGGGCGGGGCCTCCGCCGGCGGCGCGGGTCTGGTCGAGCATCTGCTGGACGGCGGCCGGATCGCCGACGTAGGCTGTTGCAGAAGAGGCGGGTTCCCGGTCCCCGGTCGCAGAACCGCAGAGGAACGCCGGAAGGAGGACCACGAAGACGGCACAGACGGCCGGTTCCGGTAACCGCATACCGGCTCCTTGATGACGGGGGCGCGGACCGGCCGATGATAGAGGGCGCGGTCCGGACGGTCGAAGAAGCCCGGTCGCCGGGCCCGGATGTTGCGGCGAGGTGCGGATCCATGCCGCGGAGGACACCGACAGTCGTACGCTGGGGGCAGACGTTCGCGCCCAACCGGCACCGCGTGATCACCCGGCTGTTCACGCCCGGCGATGAGCGTCGGACGCGGGCCATCATCGCCCGGATCATGAGCCTCCCGGAGAAGGAGGCGGAACAGGCGCTGGCGGATCTGAAGCGTGATTTCGGCCACCGTCACCGCGACATCGAGACCAGCTGGCGGCACAACTTCGCCGAGGTGGAGAGCTTCCTGGACGGCACGCCGGTCAGCCCGACGCGGCAGCTGCTCATCGGGGCGCATTTCACCATGGAGTACGCCATCGAGGCCGCAGCGCTGTTCAATCCGTCCATGGTTCCGGCGCCGGACCAGAGCGGGCTGCCTTCGGGGGCCGTGCGGTTCATCATGAGCCTGCGGGCCACGGGTGAGGGTCATGTGTCGTCGATCGTGTTCCGCACCGGCGTGATCGCCGCCGACGGCGACATTCGCTTCGATCCGCCCAGCCGCTTCACACGGGGGCTCAAGCCGCTGCGAACCCATCCCTACGACAAGCAGACTTTCTTCCTGAAGCTGATCGAGACCGGCGGTTTCAGCGACGAGGGCCAGGCCATCCTGGACCGCCTGCCGGAGGAGTTCACCTACCAGGACCTGCAGCGTGCGGCGGCGGAAGACCGCCCGGCCGGAGCCGAGGCCGAGGCCCACGACCGGGCGGCCGAAGTGCTCCTGCGCTTGGCGCGATCCAATTACCTGCTGTGGCTGGAGCCGGGCGTGGACCCGGCGGAAGTGGTGATTTTTCCTGTGTCCGACAGCGAGAAGGCCGGCATCGAGGACATGCGGCTGGTGCGCTTCACGGAGGACGACGGATCGACCTGGTACTACGGCACCTACACGGCCTACGACGGCACACGGATCATGCCCCAGCTCATGGAGACGCGGGCCTTCGAGTACATCGGCATGACGACCCTGCGCGGCATCTATGCCCGCAACAAGGGCCTGGCGCTTTTTCCTCGCCGGCTCGGCGGCTGGTACCTGATGGTGTCGCGCCTGGACGGCGAGAGCATGTACCTGATGCATTCGCACAGCGTACGCTTCTGGAACAACGCGGTGCGGCTGCAGGAACCCAGGTTCCCCTGGGAATTCTTCCAGATCGGCAACTGCGGCTCGCCCATCGAGACGCCGGAAGGCTGGCTGCTCCTGACCCACGGAGTCGGACCGATGCGCCGCTACAGCATCGGCGTCTCGCTGCTGGACCTGCACGATCCCTCGCGGGTGATCGGCCAGCTGCACGACCCGCTGATCGTGCCGACGGAGGAGGAACGCGACGGCTACGTGCCCAACGTGGTGTATTCCTGCGGGGCGCTGCTGCACGGCGACCGGCTGATCATCCCCTACGCCATGGCCGACAGCGCCACGAGCATCGCCATCGTGTCGGTGTCCGAGATCCTGTCCTGCATGAAGCCGCCGGGCTGAAGGCCCCCGAGCGGCCCGTCGCCGAAACGGGCGTTCAGGGCCCAGGCGCCGGCGTCACCGACCGCGGGCCGATGATCATCCCGACACGAAGCGACGGTCGCGACCGGCCCGTCCGACCTGCATGACTCAGTCTTCGGGACGGACGGCCGTGGTCTCGCTGAGCTCGCTGTATCGCCGGTTGCCCAGGGCCAGACCGGGGGCTCCCTCCGGCCAGACCGAGAGGCTGACGCCGATGCTGTCCTCGATCTCGTCGAGTTCGAAGGTCAGCCCGGCGTACCAGCGGGGGAACTTGCGCACGATGGTGACGTCGAACATCTCCAGCTCGCTGCGTTCCACGTCGTAATAGGCCCGCAGGGCCAGGGTGTGCTTCTCGTTGAGCCGCCAGTTGCTGCCGAAGCCGGCCAGGGTGGAGTCGGTGTGCTCGATGCGGCGCAGACCGAGGGCGTAGGAGTACCTGGGGCTGTGCTCGACCACGTACGAGACGTTGGCCAGCGAGAGCCTGCCGTCCTCCAGGTCGTAGTTCATGTCCGCCAACAGGGCCATGGTGTCGCTGATGCGGTACATGAAGTCGGCCCGGACGTGGCTGCGCGGGTTGCTGTTCTCGGGACGATGCTCGTAGAACCGTCCGATGGGGTCGACGAGATCGGGTTCGCCGCTGAAGAGATTGAGTTCCAGATCGAACCGGATCCAGTCGACCAGCCGCCAGTTGCCCGGACCGCCGCGCTTGGTCTGCCAGCGCTGACGCAGGGCCAGCGACGCCCCGTGGAAGTCGTCGATGTCCTCGACGCCGTCGTCGAAGGGATACAGGTCGAAGCTGTCCTTGTTGGAGGCGGCCATCCAGGCGGTGGCCTCGGGGCGGATCACGTGGCGGACGCCGTTGAGGTCCAGCAGCTCGCTGGCGGCCGAGTCGTACAGCCGCCAGAACTGCGACCCGGCGCGCACGCCGGCCTGCCCCAGGAGACGGCCCAGCGACCCGTCGCGCGGGCTGGAGTCCCAGTAGCCGGCCCGGGCCATGGCCCAGGGAACGATGTTCACGTTGCCCAGCCGCAGAGGGAAGTCGATCTCGTTGCGGGTGTCGGCCCGGGCGGTCAGATCGCTCTCGACGTCGTTGTCTCCGGGCCTGAAGGTGCTGAACCAGCGGCGTTCGTCGGGCTGATAGCGCACGAAGCCCGCGCGGGACTCGTGGTAGAGGCTGGCCAGGCCGCCCAGCGGTTCGCCGATCCAGTGGAAGCCCAGGTCCGGCAGGTGCTCGGTCTGGGTCAGGAAATCCATGATCCGCCACTGGGCCAGGGCGGTGAAGGCCCAGTTGTCGCGCTGCTTCTTGAGGTAGACCAGCGTTTCCTGATCCTTCTCGGTCTCGAACTCCCTGCGGAAGTACTCCTCCAGGAAGTGGTCGTCGCTGATGTACGAGCCTTCGAGGGTCAGCTCCCAGCCGTCGGGCAGGAACTGGCGGTGCCGCCAGGTGATCCGGCCGCGGTCGGGATTTTCGACCGTGCCGTCACGAAACGGGCCGAGGTCGTCCTCGCCGGTGTCGTGGATGTAGTAGCTGCGGAACATACCGTAGGAGTTCTCGCGCTTGTAGTCCACATCCAGGCCCACGCCCGGCCCGCGCTTGCTGAAGTAATCGGCCAGCAGCAGGGCATCAACGCCCTGGGGCTTCTCCAGCCCCAGGAGGTTGAACAGGTACCACTTGGACTCGACGGAAGCGCCGAAGTCGTCGTTGTAGCCGACGCGCAGCGAGCGCAGACCGGCCTCGCCGGTGCGAAAGTCGCCGGCGCTGTAGGGCCAGTAGGCGATCGGCACGCCCTCGACGTTGAGCGTGGTGTGATAGGCCCGGTATGTACCGGCCTGGACGCCGGTGATCCGGCCGGAGGCGTCACGCGGGGTGGAGTCCGTCAGGTAGACGGTCTCGGCCCCCAGGTGCACGTGCGGGGTGAAGAACTCACTGGTGCTGATGCGGGCCTTGCTGGCCACGTACTCGCTGGCCGAGAGCTGCCGGGCCTGCACGGCCCGGACGTAGATCGGCAGGTTCCGGTCCGGCACCATCGCCCGCATGACCGGGTCCATGATCAGCGCCCGGTTGTTCTGGAAGTCGTAGTACAGCTCCGGCGAACGGATCATCCGCTCGCCACGGCTCATGACCACGTCGCCGCGCATGTACACCCCGGCCACGGCCCCGGCACCGGGGCCGCCCAGGTCGGCCAGAATGCTCTCGCCAGCAGCGGACTCCTCGGTCGCGATGGGTTCCAGGGCCGGACTGCCCGGCTCGCCGGGCGGGCGGGCCTGGGAGTCCTGCTCCTGCCGCGGCGCCAGGAACAGCACTGCCGCGTCCGCGCGGAGTTCGAGGAACTCGCGGCTGTCCAGCAGGCCCTGGGAGAGGTAGACCTCGCGGGTCAGGGTGGCGATGCCGCGTTCGCGGTCCACGACGACGTCGCCCTTCCAGCGCACGCGGACGATGGGCCGGGACCGGGGCCGTGGGACCTGCGGCTCGGAACCGGGCTCAATCACCTGCATCTCCGCCGGTCCGGTCGCCGCCGCACCGCGGCCGAGCAGTCGGGCCCGGACGATTGCCGCCTCGGCGTACAGGGGGGTCTGGTCGGAAGGGACCTCCGTGAACACGTCCGCGGCGATCTGCGGGGGCTGCGAGGTGTTGAAGGTCACGAACAGCGTCGGACCGGTGGTCACCGTTCCGGCGCCGTCGCGGATCCAGGCCTGGCGGGAGAGAAACACGTCGAAGTGGTAATAGCTCTGCCCCTGCCAGAGGCAGCGCTGCATCCAGACCACCGCGTCGCGGCTGCGGAGGCGCCGCTCGCCGACGTGCACGGCGAAATCGCCGTAGTACTGCATCACCTGCTCGCCGGTGTCGAGCTTCCAGACGTGGGCGTAGTTGCCGAAGAACTCCGGCGCGGCCAGCGTGACCCCGACCGGGGCCAACGGCTCGGTCTCGGATACGTCATCCAGCGGCACCAAGGACGGCACCTGCGCGGCCGCCGGCAGGCACCACAGTGCCGCGGCCAGAAGACCTCGAGCCACCGGCCTGCGCAGACATCGCACCGGGCATCAACCTCAACTGGGGCGGTTCAGGATCTCGAAGCCGACGCGCTCGCATGCCGTCCGGACCGCGCGCCCCGCCGCGCGTGGAGACGCGCAAACATCAATGGCCGGCGTGTTTAGAGCGGCGGCGATTATAGCCCGCGGAACCTGCAAGTCAACCGCCGACGACAACCCGTGCAAGCCGCCGCGTAGAGGCGTGCGGACCAGGCTGAAACGCGATCCGGGCCGTTGGACACCGCGGACCGCTTGCAGCATAATGCCGCGTGAGACCTGCAATCAGGGCTGCCCGTCGCCGAACCGGAGCCGTCCGCGAACCAGCACGGTCACCCGCGACGTCGGCCCCGGCGGCGGTTGCCGTGACCCACCCACGGCCGGGCGGGCTCGGACCGCCGGCCGGCGCGCCAGGAGTGAGGCATGCAGAACGCCCAGAAACCCAAACGATCATACTACCTGCCGGCCAGGCTGGTGGCTGCCTTCGACCGGGATTGCGCGAAATCCGGCTATGTGAAGGAAAAGGTGGTGGCCGCGGCCCTGCTGCAGTTTCTGGAGAGCCGCCCCGAGGAGCGCAGCAGGATGTTCGAGCGGCTCGACGCGTTCCTGCACGGCCGCGCGCGCTCGGCAGGCCCGCGGTCGTCGTGAACGGCCTGCCCGGGCCCCCGGCATCGGGCCGAACCGCGGGGGGCATCCCCCGCGAAGGATGACATCCCCCGCCGAAGCCGCCGGTCGAAGCCATGGCCGGCGGCGCGATTGCGCCATTGCGCGTCCGCAGCCTCGCTCCTTCTGTGCGCGCGGCACGTCAGGGCCATGCACGCCACCAGCTCACGAGGCATGAGCGATCAGCCCGCGCGCGCTGCGCGTCAGGGGCTGATCTGGAACAGCAACGTGCGCGTGCCGTACTCGCCCCGGATTCGAATCCGCACGCCTTCGGCCAGGGCCTCGGGACTCAGAGCCTGCTTCAGCGCCGAGAGCGTCTTGACCGGCTTGCCCTGCACGCTGACGATCAGATCGCCAGGCCGCACGGCCATGGCGGCGGCCTCGCCGAGCGACTCGACCTCGGTCACGATCAGCATGCCCTTGACCTCGTCGTACTCCCAGCCGTGCTCCTGGGCGAGCGCCTGGGTCACCGGCCGGACAGTGATGCCGAGGGCGTCGAGCTTCAGCGAGCCGGTCTCCTCGTCCTCGCCGCCGCCCCCGCCGCGACCCTCGCCCCGCCCGCCCCAGGTGTAGAAGTCCTTGGGCTGCTTCTCGATGACCACCGGGATGGTGATCTCCTTACCGTCCCGCCACACCCGCAGCCGGACCTCAGTGCCCGGCTTGGTGGCGGCGACCAGCTTGCGGAGTTCATCCGCCGAGGTCAGTTCCTTGTCGTTGAACGCCAGGATCACGTCCTCGGCCTTCAGGCCGGCCTTGGAGGCCGGCGTGGGCGGATCCGAGAACACCTCCTGTACCAGCACGCCCTTATCCTCCTTGAGACCGAAGGTCTTGGCCAGGCCGATGGTGTTCTCCAGACCCTCGATCTTGACGCCCAGATAACCGCGGGCGATCTCCCGCCCGGCCTCGAGATCCGGCAGGAGCTGGCGGATCATGCTCGTGGGAATCGCGAACCCGACGCCCATGTAGCCCCGGACGCCGCCGCTGGTGGCGATCGCGGTGTTGATGCCGATCAGCTCACCGCGCATGTTGACCAGCGGGCCACCGCTGTTGCCGGGATTGATGGCCGCGTCGGTCTGGATGAAGTCCTCCAAGGCGACGATGCCGACGTTGCTGCGCCCCTTGGCACTGATGATGCCCTGGGTCACGGTCTGGTCGAGTCCGAAGGGGGCGCCGATGGCCAGCACCCAGTCGCCGACCTGGACCTTGTCGCTGTCGCCGATCGGCAGCGACTTGAGGTTGTCGGCGGTGATCTGGATCAGGGCCAGGTCGGTGTTGGGGTCGCGGCCGACGACCTTGGCGTTGCGGATCCAGCGTCCGTCGGCGAGCCGCACGTCGATACGCACATTCAGCTCTTCACCGTCCCCGCCTCCGACGACGTGATTGTTGGTCAGGATGAATCCCTTGGCCGCATCGACGATCACGCCGCTGCCGCTGCCCTGGCGGGTCGGGGGTTCCGGAAACCGGAAGCCGCGCTCCTCGAAAAACTCGCGGAACGGCGCCGGCAGATCCTCCGGTATGCCGCGACGTCCGCTGCGTCGGGACTCGCGCTTGGCCTCCGCGCGGGTGGTGATCTGAACCACGGCCGGCTGCACGCTCCTGGCCACGGCGCGAAAGACCTCCGAGAGCCCCTCGACTGTAGCCAGCTGTTCCGGCGACACGGCCGGAGCCACGTCGACCGCGCGGGCCATGCCGTCACTGCCGACGCTCCAAAGCCCCACACCCGCTAGTGCGATGGCGACCGTCGCCGCCGCGAGCCGACGCCTCCGCAAACCTGTCATCGGATCGACCTCCTGTTGATGCGCCCGCTCCGGGCGGGCATCCCGTACGAGCACCGCAGTCCAGCCTGCGACCCGTCGGGGTCCGGGCTGATGCCTCCCTTGAAACGTTAGACGCCCGATGGTCTCCCGACCTGTCAGTTCCAAGCTCCCCGGCCGGGTCCGAATCGTTCGAGTCCCGCCGACCACCGGGCACCAGGCAGTTATACGTCCAACCGCCGCAAAAGTTTAGCGTCCCACCGAACCCCCGTGAACCCCGCGACCACGATCGCCGCGGCGCCCGCCGAAATCACCAGGCCGACGGCCAGACCCCCCGGGCGATACGCGAACCGGACCTCTCGACCGCCGGGGGGTACCACGACAGCCTGGCAGACGGCATTCGCTCTCAAAACGGGGCAGGGCCGGTTGTCAATCCAGGCGGACCAGCCCGGATCCCAAGTCTGATTGAGCACCAGCAGGCCGCCGTCGGGGGCGTCTGCCGTCAGCACAATCTCGTGCCCCGCGGCACGATCGATCCGCACACCGCCCGTCCGGACGGGCATAGGCGGGCAATCCGCAGGCCAACCCTCAACCACCGCGGTCAGGGGACGCGGTTTTGTTCGGCTCCAGGCCTCCAGGGCGGCTACGGCCTGGCCCAGCCCTGCAACAGGTTCAACCTCCGCAGCCAGATAAGCCAGAGGGGCCGGGTCGGGCAATTCCCACAGGCTGATGCCGCCGTCGATGTCCGGATGGCGCAACCAGCCGCCGGTATTCCGCGAGGCGTGCTGTCCGGCAGGAACCACCGGGTCCGTGATTCGCCGGAGGGTCGCCTGTCGGACGATCACCGGCCGGCCGCGTTCGGCCTTGACCCGGACGATCGCGCTTCGTGCATCCGCATCGACCCGGAAAACCGGTCTCAACCGTCTGGGCCCCAGAGCAAGATCGGCCGGCTCATAGCAGCGCGTGCTGGTCAGGCCCCGGCATTGTTCATCCTCCAGACGCACGAACCATCGGCCAGCCTCCCCGCGCAGCGGTTCGACTTCCAGATCCAACTCATAGAGCCCCGGCCCGTCGAGCTTCGCCGGCCAGAGCAGGTCGCTGCCGGCGACGACCGCCGCCGGCGCGTCCCCGGCCGCGAAGAGCGCGGAAACGGGCGGATCCTCGACCGGCGGCGTCAGCGCCGCATCGATCAGATCCCGTTCCTGCCGGCTCCGCGCCGCCAGGAAACGGATACCCATGGCCTGCATCAGCGGACGATTGCGGAGCAGTTCGAGCATCCCCTCGCTGGAGCCCCACGGGGCGAAACCGAAGAGCAGCCGTCCGGCCACCGGCCAGATTGGGCCGTAGCCGTTGAAAACCGGGATGTCCCAGCGCAGGTTGGTCTGGGGGCTGAGCACCTCCACCGGCCGGGCATAATCCGCCTGCTCGCGCGGGACCAGCAGCCTCTGCCCGGGTTGCAGTTGTGCGGCCCGGATCACCCCGGCCAGCGGCGGTGGTTCGAGCAGGTCGGCCCGTCGATAGGTGTGCCGGTCGATGTCCACCAGACCGGCCACCACGGCCAGGTCCACGATGGCCGCGCCGACCACCGCCGCCCACGTCCCGGACGCCGGCTTGCGGACCCACCGCCGAAGCAGCCAGGCGCAGACCGCGACCAGGGCCACCGGCCACAGCACGGCCGGGTTGTCCCATCGCGCCGCGTCACGGAGTCCCTGGAAGGCCTGCGCGGCGTGGTAACGGTCGCCGTAGCGCCGCGTGAGCTCGTCGATCTGCCAGCGGGCCGTCGCCAGCGCTGCCAGGCACCCGGTCGCCGCCAGGGGGATCCAGCACGTCGCCGCTCTCCGCACGCGCCGGGAGAGGCTCTCGGGCGGTCCGCCCGCGCTCAGCATCGCACTGGCCGCGGCGGACGCCAGCACGGGCACGGCCACGGACCAGACCAGAATCCAGCGTGCCGGGGCGCGGAAGTTGCGGTACACGGGGACGTGAAACAGCAGTCGTCCGACCGGCGTCGCGTCGCCCAGGGCCACCATCAGCGCCCCGAGGATGGCCAGCCACCAGAAGGCGATGTCCCGGTTCAGCCGCCATCTCCCGCCTTCCGTCCCGCCGGGCCGGCATCTCAAGAGGCCAAGGGACGATACCGCCAGCGTCAGCACAACCACCGAGGCGTAGGCCGACTGCTCGCAGAAGTGCGACAACCCCCACCACGGCTGCGTCCAGCCCTCCAGCGGCGTGCGCGCTCCCAACAACATGGGGAAAAGCAGCAGCACCGCCGAGAGCGGGTGCCAGGCGTTCTCGATGAAGAGGTGATAGGCCGGCAGGGCCCGCCCGCTGGCGGAGAAGGATCGCCACGCCGGGACAAGCTGTACGGCGGCAAGGGCCGTGCCCAGGCAGACCGCCGACGGGAACTCCCACCACAGCGACGGCCGGCGCGGCGCCAGCACCACAAGCACGTAGCCGGTCACCAGGACCAGCGAGATCGCCGTGACCTGCAGGTGCTGGACGAGCAGTTGCAGCCCCAGCGCGGCGACCGCCAGGCGAAAATGGCACGGCCGGGCGGTGTCGGCGTACCGTTGCCAGGCGTAGAGCATCCATGGGAGCCAGGCGGCGGCCTGGTGGATGGTCAGGTGGGCCCGATGGGCGACGACGAAGCCGCCCATCTGGAAGGCCGCCGCCCCCAGCAACGCCGCCGAGGGTTCGTGGCGGCAGGACCGCAGAAACCGATACATTCCCGCTCCGGCCAGGACGAAGTGCAGCACACTGTTGAGCGGATAGGCTGCATGCCACGGCAGAACCGCGAACAGCCATGTGGGCGGGTACCACAGCCCGGCCTGAGGATCGGCGGCCACGGGCGTGCCCATGGCGACCAGCGGGTTCCACAGCGGCAACGTCCCGGCCGCAAGGCAGCGACCGATGTATTCCCGGACCGGGAGATAGTAGAGCAGGTCGTCCTCCAGGGCCGACACGCCGCCCAGCCGCCAGGCCCCGGCCATGGCCGCAATCGGCAGAACGGTCAACAGCAGAGCCGTGATTGCCCGGCGACCTTTCCCGGCGCCACCGCCGGCGCGTGAGCCTTCCCTGGAATCCATGGCGCGGGATCATGCGGGCGCATCAGCGCCCGGTCAAGCGCGCGGTCGGGCGGGGTTTTGCGGATTGCGGCTTTGGGTTATCATCCGGCCCGGCCGGTCGCCGCCTGGGGCACGGGGCGGAATCCATCGCCCGGGAAGGAGAGTCGCCATGGCGCCGAGGTTGTCACGTCGCGGGTTCCTCCGCCGTTCAGCCGCCGGTCTTCCGGCGCTGTCGCTGGCCGCCGGCTCCGCCCGCGGGTATCCGGCCAACGACAGGGTCCGAATGGGCTGGATCGGCTACGGCGGCCGGGCCGCCGGGCTGATGAAACACATGCTGGATACCTGCCCGGACGCGGTGCACGCGGCGATCTGCGACCTGAAGCCCGAGCGGATCGAGGCCGGGCGGAAGGACGCGCAACGCGACAGGCCCGAGGGTTTCACCGACTTCCGCGAGATGCTGGACAGGGTCCGGCCCGACGGCATCATCATCGCCACCGAGCCGTGCAGCCACGCGGCGGTGGCCGAGCCGGTGCTCGAGGCGGGCTTTCACGTCTACTGCGAGAAGCCGATGGACACCACCGTCGAGAAGGTCGATGCCATGGTCCGGGCGGCCCGCAGGTCCAGGGGCATCTTCCAGACCGGCACGCAGCGGCGATATCACGTCGGCTATCCGTCGGCCGTCAAGGCGATCCACGACGGCATCCTCCGGCGGGTGAGCTTTATGCAGGGAGACTGGCACTGGTCGCTCGACCCCGGCGGCGCGTCCAGTCGGCCGCGCCGGCGGGCGGCTCATCGAGCAGGCCGCGCACTACACCGACGTGATGTCCTTGGTGATGAAGGAGCAGCACCCGATCACCTGCGTCTCGATGGGCTTCAGCCAGAAACCCCGCCCCGAAGGCCCCAACGCCTTCTCGGAAACGCACTCGGCCACGGTGTTCAAGTTCCCCGACGGCACGCTGTTTTCCTACACCCACCTGTGGCTGCTGCCCGGGCGTTACAATGCCGAGATCCTGACGGTCTTCGGCGAGAAGGGCACGGTGGACCTCAACCAGGGGATGTACTACGGGCGCGACGAGAAGGAGCAGTGCGTCGGCGAGGCCAGCGACAGGAAATGGGACATGGGCACGCCCGAGTCGCTGCAGGACTTCGTCGCCAACATCCGATCGGGCGGCAAGCGGACGCCGAACGCCAACGCCGAGACCGGCCGCGTCAGCACGCTGATGTGCATCATGGGGCGCATGGCGATGGTCGATCCGGCCAGGAACGCTTATGAACCACGGGTCGTGCACTGGAAGGATCTCGGCTCGACCACCGAACCGGCCTGAACGGACGACCCGGCAGGCCGCCGGCCGCGCGGCACGGAATGGCCGGGCCGCCGGACCGTGAATCAGAGTTCCTTTCATTCGGGAGGCAGCTCATGCCAGGCGCCTACGCTCTGGGCCTCGACTTCGGCACCAACTCGGCACGGGCCCTGATCGTCGATTGCCGGACCGGCGAGGAGATCGCCACCGCCGTGGCCGGCTACACCGGCGGCCAGGCCGGGATCCTGCTGGACCCGCGCGATCCCAACGTCGCCCGCCAGCGGCCGGCGGACTGGCTGGCGGCGGCCGCACGCTGCACGCAGGCGGCGCTGCGCTCGGCGGCGAAGGTCCGCGGTTTTTCTCCCGGGCACGTGATCGGCATCGGCGTGGACGCCACCGCCAGCACGCCGCTGCCGGTGGACGCCTCCGGGCGGGCCCTGGCCGATCTGCCGGCCTTCCGCCGCGACCTGAACGCCCAGGCCTGGCTGTGGAAGGACCACACCTCCTTCGCCGAGGCCGCCGAGATCACCGCCGCGGCCGCGAAAGTCCACCCGGAGTACCTCGCCAAATGCGGCGGCACCTACAGCAGCGAGTGGTTCTGGTCCAAGGCCCTGCGCTGCATCCGGGTCGCGCCGAAGGTGATGAAAGCGGCGCGTTACTGGGTCGAGCAATCCGACTATATCCCGGCGGTGCTCACCGGCAACGCCGACCCGGCCACATGGAAGCACAACGTCTGTGCGGCCGGCCACAAGGCCATGTATCACGAGAAGTGGTCGCTGCCGGCGGCGGACTTCCTGGCCCGCATCGACCGCCGGCTGGGCGAGTTGCGGCGCAACGGCACGTTCCAGAAGGCCTACACCTCCGACACCAGGGCCGGCGAGCTCTGTCCGGTATGGGCCCGCCGTCTGGGGCTGCCGCCGGGCATTCCCGTGGCCGTCGGGGCGATCGACGCCCACCTCGGCGCGGTCGGCGCGGGCATCAAACCGGGGGCTCTGGTCAAGATCCTGGGCACCAGCTCGTGCGACATGATGATCCATCCCAACAACCGCCCGCTGCCCGACATTCCCGGACTTTGCGGGATCGTGGACGGCTCGATCGTGCCGGGGTTCTTCGGGCTGGAGGCCGGCCAGTCGGCCGTGGGCGATATCTTCAACTGGTGGGTCAATTACTTCGACAGGGGCGAGCGGGCCCACGCCGAGCTGTCGGCCACAGCGGCCCGGATCGCGCCGGGAGCCTCCGGCCTGCTGGCCCTGGACTGGAACAACGGCAACCGCACGGTGCTGGTCGATCCGCGCCTGACCGGCCTGCTTGTCGGCCAGACGCTGCATACCACGCCCGCGGAGGTGTATCGCGCCCTGGTCGAGGGCACGGCCTTCGGCGCCCGGGTGATCATGGAGCGGCTCGAGGAATACGGCGTGAAGGTGCGCGAGGTCATCAACTGCGGCGGAATCGCCGAGAAGAACCCCTTCGTCATGCAGATCTACGCGGACGTCACCGGCCGGCCGATGCGGATCAGCCGCTCGGCCCAGACCTGCGCTCTGGGGGCGGCGATCTTCGGCGCCGTCGTCGCCGGCAGGGCCGCCGGCGGCTACGACTCGGTCCAGGCCGCCCAGGCGAGGATGTGCGGGCTGAAGAAAACCGTCTACCGGCCCGACCGGCGGCGCCACGCGGTCTATGACCGGCTGTTCGAGCTCTACCGCCAGCTGCACGACGCCTTCGGCACCGCCGCGTACCGCAAGTCGCTGCACAACGTCATGAAGGACCTTCTGGCCATCCGTGACCGGGCCCGCGGCCTGACGAGGTGAGAAGGACAGCAGCCGCGCGGAGTTCGTCGTCGCATGGCCGAGGGCAGCCCTTTCGAGGCTGGCCGCCGCGACAGAGCCGGCGGCCGGCCGAGTCGCAGTCATTCCCCTGCCACGTTTGCCCGGCGCCGGCTGACCCTTCGGCGAGCACGCCCCGGCCGCCGAGCCCTCACCGGTGCCCGCGGGCCCGGCGAGCGGGCATGCGGGCGACGGCGCGTCCGGGCGACCGCGTGAATCCGCGGGCCGGTCGGGCCGGATCGGCATACCCTACCGCCACGGCTTGCATCGCCGGGCCGGGCCCTCTAATCTCGCAGGCAATGGCGGTTCACTCTTATCCGGAGGACAAGTCATGGCGGCATCGGTCAGCATCAGCCCGGAAGGCGAATCTTTCCCCCTGCCCACGCCGGAGCAGTATCCCGCGGAATTCCAGCGGCTCAAGAAGATCACAGACGACCAGCGGGCCCAGGGCCGGGAGATCGTGGTCGTCGTGGGCGTGGGCTTCGTGGGCGCGGTCATGGCCGCGGTGGTGGCCGACAGCCGCGACAAGGTCACCGGCCGGCACAACAAGTTCGTCATCGGATATCAGCGGCCCAGTACCCGCAGCTACTGGAAGATCGAGCTGCTCAACCGCGGCCGCTCGCCGGTCAAGGCCGAGGACCCCGAGGTCGATCCGATGATCGCCCGCTGCGTGCTGGAGAACCGCACGCTCATCGCCACCTACACCCACGAGGCCCTGAAGCTGGCCGACGTGGTCGTGGTCGACGTGCAGTGCGACTACGTGAAACAGGAGCTGGGCAATCTCCGGACCGGCTCGGCGGACATGGCCGCCCTTGAAAAGAGCCTCGCGACGATCGGGGACATGATTCCGCCGGAGTGCCTGGTGCTCATCGAGACCACCGTCGCCCCGGGCACCACCGAGTTCGTCGCCTACCCGATCCTCAAGAAGGCCTTCGAGAAGCGGGGCATCCGCTCCGAGCCGCTGCTGGCCCACAGCTTCGAGCGGGTCATGCCCGGCCGGAACTACGTCTCCAGCATCCGCGACTTCTGGCGGGTCTGCAGCGGGGTCAACGACGCCAGCCGCAAGCGGGTGGTGAAGTTCCTCTCCGAGGTGCTCAACGTCGAGAAGTTCCCGCTGACGGTCATGGACCGCCCGCTGGAGAGCGAGACCACCAAGATCGTCGAGAACAGCTTCCGGGCGACCATGCTGGCGTTTCTTCACGAGTGGAGCCTCTTCGCCGAGCGCAACGGCGTGGACCTCATCAAGGTGGTCAACGCCATCAAGGTCCGCCCCACGCACAGCAACATCATCTTCCCCGGTCCGGGCATCGGCGGTTACTGCCTGCCCAAGGACGGCGGGCTGGGCATGTGGGCCTACAAGCACCTGATGGGCTTCGAGGACGAGCTCTTCAAGATCACCGAGGCGGCGATCAACATCAACGACACCCGCGCCCTGCACGTGGCCGAGCTGGTGCGCGACGCGCTGCGGAACATGGGCAAGTACGTGGCCGCCAGCCGCTGCGTGCTGCTCGGGGCCGCCTACCGCGAGGACGTCGGCGACACCCGCTACTCCGGCAGCGAGCTGGTGGTCCGCAAGCTGGCCGAGATGGGCGCCGAGATCGGCATCCACGACCCCTACGTCCGCCACTGGTGGGAGCTGGAGAGCCAGGACACCTACCCGGCCGTCGGGCAGAGCTGGGCCCGGTTCTTCCGCAACCAGGAGGGGCTCAAGGACGCCCGCATCGAGCAGGACCTGGCCGTCGCCCTCAAGGACGCCGACGCCGTGATCCTGGCCGTGCGGCACGAACCCTACCTGAAGTTGAATCCCGACGAGGTGGTGCGGATGACCGGCCGGCCCTGCGCGGTGGTGGACTGCTTCGGCATCCTCGACGACGCGAAGATCCGCCGGTACTTCGAGCTGGGCTGCGAGGTCAAAGGGCTGGGACGCGGGCACGTCAAGCGCATCAAGGACAGCGTCCGGCGCTGACCGGGCGTGCCGCATCCTCCGACCCGGAGGGACGCGCTCCGTCGCGTCCGAATCCGTTCGGAGGGACGCGCTCCGTCGCGTCCGAATCCGTTCGGAGGGACGCGCTCCGTCGCGTCCGCCGCACCATCGGCATACGGCCCCGACGGCGCGGGGGCCCTCCATACGGCCGACGACGCGAAAGGAACCCTGCAGGCCCGCCGGGGCGCTTCATCGCCGCCTGACCCGGCACGGACCCGCCGCCAGCTCCGGCAAGCGCAAGTGTTTGAATCCTCGCGGCTTGAGCCGTAATCTATCGGCGGGCCGGCCCGGGTCCGCGGCGCGGCGGGCGCGCTTGAGACGCCGGCGCCGGTGATGCCATGGCCTGCACGAGCATGGCTGTGCGGAACGGTCGCCGGGGATATGCCTGAAAAGGCCATTCACCGCGTGGGCATCGGGACCGACCTGCACCGGATGGTGCCGGGGCGGCCCCTGGTGCTCGGGCATGTCGAAGTGCCCTTCGACCAGGGGCCAGCCGGACACAGCGACGGCGACGTGGTGCTGCATGCCCTCATCGACGCCCTGGCCGGGGCGGCGGGGCTCCCGGACATCGGCGAGATGTTTCCGGACAGCGATCCGGCCTATGCGGGCATCGACAGCGGACGGCTGATCGAACAGGTCATGCAGCGGGTGCGGGCCCTGGGTTTCGCGCCGGTCAACGCCGACGTGATCATCCACGCCGAACGTCCGCGCCTGAGCCCCTACAAGGCGGCGATCCGCGACGAAGTCGCCCGGCTGCTGGGGACGGACCCGGACCGTGTGAGCATCAAAGCCAAGACGCATGAGGGCGTGGACGCCCTGGGACGCGGCCAGGCCGTGGCCTGCACGGCCATCGTGAGCCTGGGGCGCGGGCAGCCGGTGCCGTGATCCGGCCCGCACGGAGAGGGATGCAAGACGTATGGCGATGAGAATCTACAACTCCCTGACGCAGCAGAAGGAGCCTTTTGAACCGCTGGTGCCCGGACGCGTCGGCATGTACGTCTGCGGCCCCACGGTCTACAAGCCCAGCCACATCGGGCATGCCGTCGGGCCGATCATCTTCGACGCCTTCAAGCGTTATCTGCGCCGCAAGGGGTATCAGGTCACCTGGGTGGTCAACATCACCGACGTGGACGACAAGCTGATCGCGGAGGCCGCCGCCCAGGGCTGCCGGGTGGACGAGCTTGCCCGCCGGGTCACCGAAGGCTACCTGGCGGCCCTGCAGGCCCTGAACGTCACCGGCATCGACCACATGCCGCGGGCCAGCGAGCACATCCCCGAGATCATCGACATCTGCCGCCGGCTGATCGATCGCGGGGCGGCCTACGTCTCCGGGGGCGACGTCTATTTCGACGTCACCGCCGACGAGGACTACGGCAAGCTCTCTCACCGCCGGGCCGAGGACCAGCTGGCCGGGCTGCGGGAACTGACCGGCCAGGAGAAACGCCACGCCGGCGACTTCGCCCTCTGGAAGGCCGCCAAGCCGGATGAGCCGCCGGAGGTGCAGTTCGACTCGCCCTGGGGCAAGGGGCGACCGGGCTGGCACATCGAGTGCACGGCCATGAGCGTCAGGTACCTCGGCGAGAGCTTCGACATCCACGGCGGGGGCATGGACCTCATCTTCCCGCACCACGAGAACGAGATCGCCCAGTCGGAGACCTGCTTCGGCCGACCGTTCGCGAAGTACTGGATGCACAACGGGCTGACCAGGTTCAACACCAAGAAAATCAGCAAGTCCGACCCCCAGATGGCCCGGCTGATGGAGCAGCTGGTGCTCTCGCGGCTGCTGGAAAAGTACTCCGGCGAGCTGCTGCGCTTCTTCGTGCTGGCCACCCACTACCGCCGGCCGATCGATTTCTCCGACGAGGAGATGGCCGCCAGGCAGAAGGGACTCGAGTCGTTCTACCGCCTGTTCGAACGCGCCGCCCGGATCTCGGGGCGCGACCCGTATGCCGGCGGCGAAACGCTCGAGCAGGCCGGCCCGGCCGCCGCCGCGGGCTTCGAGGCCTTCGCCGAAGCCTGTGCGAACCATCAACGCCGGTTTTTCGAGCAGATGGACGACGACTTCAACACCGGCGGCGCGATCGGCGTGCTGTTCGAGCTGGCCACGACGATCAACCGCTTCATGGACGAGCAGCGGGCCGAGACGACCTCCGACCAGCGCGTCCGGCGGCTGGCCTCCGCCGCGGTCCAGACGCTGCGCGAACTGGGGGGGATTCTCGGATTGTTCGAGCGTCCGCCGGCCCGGCCCGCGGCCGCAGTCGACGCCCTGGTCGGCGAGCTGATGGAGCTGCTGATCGCCGTGCGGGCCGAGGCCCGCAAGACCCGGCAGTTCGCCCTCTCGGACATGATCCGGGACCGCCTGGCCGGACACGGCATCCGACTGGAGGACCGCCCCGAGGGAACCGTCTGGCGCCGCGAGGGCTGAGCGCATCGGTCGAAGCCGGTGAAACGGTCCGGCGGCGACCCGCAGACGCGGAGGGCGTGGATTGACGCGGGGAACCGAGATCATCTGCGGCATCGACCCGGGGCTGCGGGCCACCGGCTACGGCGTGTTGCGCGTCGATCGCGACGCCGACCGCATCGAGGTGGTGGAGGCCGGAGTCCTGCGCCCGTCGGCCACCGGCACGCTGGCCCTGCGGCTGGCGGAACTGGCCGCGGGGCTCGACGAGCTGTTCAACGAGAACGACGTGGACGTCGTGGCCGTCGAGCAGGTCTACTCCCACTACCAGCGCCCGCGCACCGCCATCCTCATGGCCCATGCCCGCGGCGTGATCCTGCTGGAGGCCGCCCGCCACGGCATCGAGGTGCTCAACCTGCCGTCCACCACCGTCAAGCGGCACCTGACCGGAAACGGGCGGGCCTCCAAGGAGCAGATGCAGCGGGCGGTGGCGGCCGTGCTGACGATGAACGCCGTTCCCGAACCGCCCGACGTGGCCGACGCCCTGGCCATGGCCCTGTGCGGCGTCGCCGTGCTCAGCCAGCCGGCCCGCCTGGCCATGGTCAACGACGACCTGCTGCTCGAGTGAAGCCATGATCGTCCGCATCACCGGAAACCTGACCGAGATCGGCGAAGCCCGGGCCGTGCTGGACCGCGACGGGCTGGCCTATGAGATCATGGTCTGCGGCTCGGCCCGCGAGGCCCTGGAGGAACAGCGCGGTCGCGAGGTCACGCTGTACACCCTGCACTACCTCGAGGGCAGCGCCACCGGCGGCAACCTGACGCCGCGGCTGGTCGGCTTTCTGACGCCCGAGGAGCGGGCCTTCTTCGAACTGTTCATCACCGTCAAGAACATGGGCACCCGCAAGGCCCTCAAGGCCCTGGTTCAGCCGGCCTGCGAGGTGGCCGCGGCCATCGAATCCGGCGACGCCCGGGCGCTGGCCGCCCTGCCGGGCATCGGGCGGCGGATGGCCGACCAGATCATCGCCGAGCTCAAAGGCAAGGTGGAGGTCTTCGCCATCGGGGCCGCCCGCCCGCACACTCAGGAAACCGCAGGCCCGCGGCCGGCCGAACTGGACGACGCCCTGCAGGTCATGGTCGCGCTCGGCGAGAAGCGCGTCGAGGCCGAGCGATGGCTCGATCAGGCCGTCGCCCGCCACCCCGGGCGGCGCGGGGCCGACGAGTGGGTGCGGCTGGCCTACCGGATCCGCAGCGGGCTGGAGGGTTGATGGATGGCACGCGAGCGGGTGATCACCGGCCGGTCCGTCGGACAGGAGGAAGACCGGCTCCATGAATCGCTGCGGCCCCGGCGGCTGGACGAGGTCGTCGGCCAGCGGCAGGTCATTGAGCAGCTCACCATCGCCCTGGAGGCCGCCCGCCGGCGCGGCGAACCCATGGAACACGTGCTGATGTCCGGGCCGCCGGGACTGGGCAAGACCACGCTGGCCAACGTGGTGGCCAACGAGCTCGGCGCGACCCTGCGCGTGACCAGCGGACCGGCGGTCACCAAGCCGGGCGACTTGATGCACTGGCTGACGGAGATGAAGCGCGGCGATGTGCTGTTCATCGACGAAATCCACCGGCTCAGCCGAACCGTCGAGGAGTTCCTCTATGCGGCCATGGAGGACTTCCGCGTCGATTTCACCATCGACAGCGGCATCAGCGGCCGCACGGTCAACATCGCCCTGCCGCCGTTCACCCTCATCGGAGCGACGACCCGCAGCGGGCTCCTGACCGCGGCCATGCGCGACCGCTTCGGCATCCAGTTCCACTTCGACTTCTACACCGTCCAGGAGCTGACCGAGATCCTGCGGCGATCCGCGGCCAAACTCCGGGTTCAGGCCGAGGACGAGGCCCTCACGGCCATCGCCTCCCGCGCCCGGGGCACGCCGCGGGTGGCCAACCGGCTGCTCAAGCGCGTACGCGACTATGCCCAGGTCCGGGCCGACGGCCAGATCACGCCGGAGGTGGTGGTGCAGGCCTGCGACATCCTCCAGATCGACCGGCTGGGCCTGGACGAACTCGACCGCACGCTGCTGACCGCCCTGATCCGGGTCTTCAACGGCGGGCCGGCGGGCATTGAGGCCCTGGCGGCCACGCTGGGCCAGGAACGCGACACGCTCGAGGACGTGGTCGAGCCCTACCTGCTGCAGATCGGCTTCATCGTCCGCACCCGCCAGGGCCGCTGCGCGACCCGCGCGGCCTGCGAACACCTGAATCTTCCCTGGGTCGCCCCCGCCGGGCAGGACGGGCAGGGCTCGTTGTTCGACGGGCAGTGACCCTGCGCCCGGAAGGCCGGACGGAAGGAAGGAAGCCCGATCGGCGAACGTGATCGTGGGGACCTGCCGCTCGGAAAGCGGGACGGACACCGCGTGTCGGCCGCTCCGGGCCGGTCCGGCATCAATGCCGCCCGGCCAGGAGGGCGTCGATCTCCTCGCGTTTCGGCGCCGAGGGCTGGGCCCCCAGCCGGGTCACGGAAATGGCCGCCGCGGCCGCGGCGAACCTCACCGCCTCCGGCAGGGCTTTGCCCTCGGCCATGGCCGTCGCCAGAGCACCGTTGAACACGTCACCGGCGGCCGTGGTATCCACCGGCTGAACCGGAAATGCCGGAACCAGACTGCGGCTGTCAGGGCCGCAAACCAGTGCCCCGGCGGAACCGAGGGTGACGATGACCGTGCGCACACCCCGCCCGTGCAGCACCTCGGCGGCCCGCTCGGCATCGGCCGGCCCGGCGATCTTCACGCCGGTCAGCAGCTCCGCCTCGGTTTCATTCGGCGTCAGCACGGTCACCAGCTTCAGCAGATCGTCGTCCAGCGGGCGGGCGGGCGCGGGGTTGAGGATCACCGGCACATCCCAGGATGAGGCGATTTCGACGGCCGCGCGGACGGTCTCCAGCGGCGTCTCCAGCTGCGTGACCAGCACCGCGGCCGAGCCGATGATCTCGGCGGCGGCGGAAATCTCGGCGGGGCTGAGGCTGGCGTTGGCTCCCGAGGCCACGCCGATGCTGTTCTCGCCGTCGGCGGCCACGAAGATGAGGGCGACGCCGGAGGCGGCCTGCTTGTCGCGGCCGACATAGGTCACGTCGATGCCGTCGGCCAGGAAGCCCCTGACCGCCTGGTCGCCAAACATGTCCTCGCCGACCCGGGCGATGAACGTGACCCGACCGCCGGCCCGGGCCGCGGCCACCGCCTGGTTGGCTCCCTTGCCGCCGGAAGCGATCGTGAACCGCCCCCCCAGGATGGTCTCGCCCGGCCGGGGAATGCGCTCGACCTGAATGATCATGTCGGTGTTGGAACTGCCGACCACCACGATCCGCCTGTCCATGAAACCCCCCTCATTGGGCTCCCGCGTTGGCGTAGACGATCAGACCGAGCCCGCCGACGAAGCACGCGAACATCAGCGCCAGCAGCCCGTTCGTGCCTTGCGGCGCCGCCCTGAACTCGCGCCAGATGAAGACGCCCCACAGCGCCGCCACCATCGTCGCCCCCTGGCCCAGACCGTAGGAGATCGCGTAACCCGCGCTGTCGCCGGCCAGGATGCTGAAGGACATGCCGATGCTCCAGATCACTCCGCCGACGATACCGATCAGGTGCAGGCGGGGGTTGCCCCGGCGGAAGTAATCCAGAGGCGGCACGGGATCGCCGACGAAGGGCCGCAGCATCACCGCGGTGTTCAGCACGAAGTTGGACAGAAACAGCCCCAGGGCGAAAAACACCAGCGCGGTATACGGCGTGAGCTTGCCGGCCTCCGCGGGATCGGCGATGCGGCCGATCTCAACGATGGATGCGGCCACGAACCGGTAGAAGAATCCCATCAGCACGCCCGCGGCGACCGAAATGGCCAGCCCCTTGCCCGTGGTCCGCTGGCCCGACGACGGCAGCCGCCGGTAGGCCGCGGCGTTGATCAGGATCGCCGCCGCCACGAAGCCCACGCCCACAAACAGCAGCACCGGGTTGCCCGCCGGCCGGGTCAGGTATGTGGTGATCACCCCCCACACCAGGGCGATGCCGATGCCCACCGGAAAGGCCACCGCCAGGCCGGCGATGTCGATGGCCGCCACCAGCAGGATGTTGGCCACGTTGAATACCGCCCCGCCGATCAGCGCCGAGAGGATGAACCGCCCCTGAGCCTGGCCGAGATCGTCGAAGAAGCTCCTGCCGCCTGCGCCCATGCTGCCCATGGTCAAGGCCAGCACGACCGTCAGCAGCAGCACGCCGATCGCATAATCCCAGTAGAACAGCTGGAACCTCCACTCCTTGCTGGCCAGCTTTTGCATGTTGGCCCAGGAACCCCAGCACAACATCGTGATCACGCACATGAACACCGCCAGCGGGTAGGAATCGATGATGACCATGGTCGCTCCTTCTCGACGGGCCGCACGCCGGCGCTTCAGACGCTGCTGGACCCCGGCCGCTGAGACCTGTTGACCGCCGACCGCACCTGCTCGTGAATCTCCAGCGGATGGGCCACATGCCGCCAGGCGGCCTGGGTCCCCGGCGCGCCGGCGGTCGAAAACCAGATCGTCCCCGCCCCGACCAGCCGCTCGTACCAGGCGAGCGTGACATAGGTGTGCTGGATGCGGGTCAGCTGACACTCGAAAAGATCGACGTTGAAGATCCCGCGCAGCCGCAGGACCCGCCGGTTGGTCAACACGTACAGGTGCGAGACCCACTGCAGCATCCCCAGACCCAGCCGGGCCCCCGCAAGGGCCGCCGCCCCGCGGATGACCAGCTCGGGACGCAGGGGTGGAATCCCGGCACTGAGCCACTCGGCCAGCACCATCACCATGACCATGGCCGTGACCCAGCGGGCGGATACGAACACCACGAACCACAGCGACGGCTTGATCGCCAGAATCACGATCTCGTCGCCGTCCAGCAGGTGGGCCGGCAGCAGATCGGCCCGGTCGAAGGCGCGGGCGTCGGCCGGGTGCCCGCCCGCTTGGGTGAGGGCCAATCCGCCGGCAGCAGCTCCGACCCTGCCGTCACGCAGTCGCTCTTGCATCGGCGCGCCTGTGACCATCGCCTGGCCGGAAAACCTTGATCATTCACGCCCGGTCGCCGCCGGGCCCGGAGGTGTAGAGCTCCGGACGAAGCACCGCGATGTCCGGAAGATTACGGTAAAGACCGTCGAAGTCCAGGCCGTAGCCCACCACGAAGTAATTGTCGATGTCGAAACCCACGAAGTCCGCCGGAACGTCCGGCGGGGCCTTGCCGGGCTTGCGCAGCAGCACACAAGTGCGGATCGAGCGCGGCTGCCGCCGGGCCAGTTCCGCCCGCACGGCCCGCAGCGTCCCGCCGGTATCCAGGATATCGTCCACGATCAACACGTCCCGCCCGGCCACATCGACTGTGATCTGCTCGAGGAGCCGGGCGCCGCGCGACTTGGTACTGGCCGCAGGATAGCTGGACACGGTCACCAAGGCGATCCGCATCCGCATCGGCAGGCGACGGATCAGATCGGCCAGGAAAATCAGCGAACCTGAGAGGATCGCCACAATGGTCAACTCGCAGGAACGCTCCGCACCGGCCGGGGCATACTTGTCGGCCAGTTCGGCCGCCAGTTCGCCCACGCGCTCGGCGATCTGGCGACTGGGGATCAGGATGCGATCGATGTCCCGCTGCATCCACCGGAATGATAACCACTTATACCCCTCTGCAAAACAGCCGACGCACCAGGTCGTCCGAGCTCCGGCCCATACCTTCCCGCCCGGTTCACCGGTCGCACACCCCCGGGCCGGCAATCAGGCCCGTCTGACCGTCCCGGACCCGGGGTCGGGTCCTGCCTGCATCCGCAGCGATGCCCGTCTTGGCCGAGCGATCCTGCAGGCGGACCGGCGTTCCGGGCTGGATCCGTGAGCGGCCGCGCACGGCCTGGAAAGGCCTGGAAACGGCCCGCCTTGACGCACCCGGGCGGTTTTCTACAATGTGAAGATTCGACCGTTCGCCTGCACGGCCTGCGAGGGCCTCTGCGCGGGACGGGGGAGGACCGGCTCGGGGTTCTGCGGCGGTTCAAGCATGCGCAAAATATTGATCGGAATGACCTTGTGTTTCACGGCCTCCCCTGTGGGGGCCTTCGCCGCCTCCCCAGTGCCGCCGATGGTCGAGGATGCCCCGAAGCCGGCGGTCGCACCGGTATCTTGGGAACTGAAGTTCCGGTTTCAGGATCCCCAGCGCCTGTCGGTGGTCGTTCCGGGGCACAGCGAACCGGTGCTGTACTGGTATATGGTGTACTCGGTCGAGAATCCGACCGATGCGGAGGTGGAGTTCTATCCTCGCTTCGACATCGTCACCGACACGTTGAAGGTGGTCCGCAGCGATGTCGGGGTGAGCCCGGAGGCGTTCCGGGCGGCGTTCGCGCGGGTCGGCAACCCGCTGCTGGTCGCCCCGGAGCGGGTCGTGGGACGGCTGCTTCGCGGTGAGGATCGGCGGCGGTACAGCGTGGCGATCTGGCCGGATTTCGACCCGGCGGCCAAGGCGTTCACGGTTTATGTCGCCGGGCTGTCCGGCGAGACCGCGCGGTGGCGCAATCCGGCGTTCAACCCCAGCGCCCCCGACAGCGAAGCCAACCCCCGGCACTTCGTGTTGCGCAAGACCCTGGCGATTCCGTACCGGTTCCCGGGCAGCGAATCGCTGCGGAGCCGCAGCGTGCCGGAGCGCGTGACCGACAGGCAGGAATGGATCATGAGGTGATGCGGTTCGGCGCGGAGGCGGGTCCGTCATGCTGCGGCGCCGACCGGGGAGTTCAGGGCAATGGCTCACAAAAAAGGACAGGGCTCGTCACGTAACGGTCGGGACAGCAATCCGAAGTACTTGGGCGTGAAGCTTTACGGCGGCCAGACGGCCAGGACCGGCTCCGTCATCGTCCGGCAGCGCGGAACGGTCTTCAAGCCGGGCCGGTTCGTCGGCCGGGGCCGGGACGACACGCTGTTCGCGATGGTGGACGGCATCGTCGTATTCAAGGGCCGGCGGGTGGAGATCCAGCCCGCCGCCAACTGATCCCCCAGGCACGGCCGAAGCCGCCCGGAAGCCGGCGGCGGACCGCCTGCCGGTCCGCTGCGGGTGTTTTCGTCCGGCCGGGGCGGCGGCTCCAATGTTCATCGATCACGCGGAAATCTATGTCCGGGGCGGTCGCGGCGGCCACGGGTGCGTGAGCTTCCGGCGAGAAAAGTTCCTGCCCAAGGGCGGCCCGGACGGCGGAGACGGCGGGCGGGGCGGCGATGTCTACCTCGTGGCCGAGCCTTCCCTGACCACACTGCTCGATCTCACCGGTCGGCATCACTGGATCGCCGGCAACGGCCAGCCCGGCTCGGGCCAGAACCGCACCGGCCGCGGCGGACGGGACGTGTACGTGCCCGTGGCCCCCGGCACACTGGTCTATGACCGCGACACGGGCCTCCTGATCAAGGACCTCGACACGCCCGGTGAACGGGTGCTGATCGCCCGGGGCGGTCGAGGCGGCAAGGGCAACGCCCACTTCGTCAACTCGCGACGACAGGCGCCGCGCTTCTCGCAGCCTGGAGAACCTCCCGAGGAGCGCTGGCTTCGTCTGGAGCTCAAGCTGATCGCCGACGTCGGGCTGGTCGGTCTGCCCAACGCCGGCAAGAGCACGCTTCTGTCGCGGCTCAGCCGGGCCCAGCCCAAGATCGCCGATTACCCGTTCACCACCACCGAGCCGCAGCTGGGCATCGTCGAGCTCAGCGGTTACCGGCGCTTCGTGATGGCCGACATCCCCGGGCTCATCGAGGGCGCCCACCAGGGCGTCGGCCTGGGGGACGCGTTCCTGCGGCACATCGAGCGTACCCGGGTCATCGTGCATCTCATCGACGTACACCCCCTGCCCGGCCAGCCCGCCCCGGCCGAGGCCTATCGGATCATCCGCGGCGAGCTGCGGCAGTACTCCGCCATGCTCGCGGAGAAGCCCGAGATCGTGGTGGCCAATAAGATCGATCTGGCCGACAACCTTCAGGCCGTGGACGACCTGCGCGTGGACCTCGACCGCGAAGTTTTCGCCGTCAGCGGCGTCACCGGGTCCGGCCTGGGCGAACTGGCCGAGCGGCTCTGGGATATGATCGCCCGGGCACGCCGGGAGACAGAGGAAAACGCGAAACGCCGGCCGGTCGAGGATCCCTTCGCCCTGCCGCCGCATCTGAGAGCATGCCCGAAACCGGCGAGCGATCCTGATGCCGATCCCACCATGGACGGACGCTGGGAAAGCGGTGCCGACGGCCCGGCGGCCGTGGCGGAGGAACCGTCATGAGCCCGGTTTCGCTCCCAGGGCATGGGGCAGTGCTGGTCGGCATCGGCAACACCCGCCGGGCGGTGACCGTCCGCTCGGCGACCGAACGGGGCGAATCGCTGCATTTCGCGGTCGCGGACGAGGCCGGTTTCAACGCCGCCGTCTCGCGGGCGTGGAATGCCCTTCCGGCCGGCCGGGGTCGGTCGTTGGCGGTCTGCAGCGTGAACCCGTCGGCACTGGCCGATTTCAAGGCCTGGTGCCGGGCGTCGGGAATCGCGCCCGTGCGGGTCGTCGGGGAGGACCTGGCCCCGCCGATCGACGCCGACGTGCTCGAGCCAGCGAAGGTCGGCGCGGACCGGCTGTGCGTGGCGGCCGGGGCGTTCGAGATCGTCGGCGGGGCCTGCGTCGCCGCGGACTTCGGCACGGCGGTGACCATCGACCTGATCTCCGATAACGGCGTGCTTCTGGGCGGCACCATCTTCCCGGGCATGGCCATGGCCGCCCGGGCCCTGCACGAACACACCGCGCAGTTACCGCTCGTGGACGTCGGTCACACAACGGCCACGCTGGGCAAGGACACCGCCGCCGCGATCCGCGGGGGCGTCTTCGCGATGATGTGCGGGGCTCTACGCGAGATCGTGGAGCGTTACGCCACCGAAGTCGGCAAGTGGCCGCCGCTGGTGGTCACCGGCGGCGACGGACCGGCGGTCGCCCGGGCGTGCGATTTCGTAGACCACGTGGTTCCGGATCTGCTCTTCGACGGCCTGTGGCTGGCGTATCGCCGGGCGGTCTGCGGTGATGCCCACGATTGAACCGGTGCGCGCGGCTTGCCTGACACCCCCCGCCGCCGGTGGCGTGGCCGTGATCAGGGTGGTCGGCGCGGGCGCCCACCGACTGCTGGCCCCCCACCTGCGTACCCGGCGGCCGCTGGACCTGGACGGCACGGCCCCTTCGGAGCTGCGGCTGTGCCGGCTGGTGGACGGCGACGAGGTCGTCGATGAAGTCATCGTGGCAACCCACGCCGACGTCCGCGGCCGTCGAGTGGTCGATCTGAGTCTGCATGGCGGGCCGCGAATCGTGCAGCGGGCACTGCGATTGCTGTCCGCCGCCGGCGCGGAGATCGTCGAGCCGGCATCGCTTCGACCGTGGCGGGACGCGACCGATTCGGCCGTGGCCGAGGCGGTCCTCGACCTGCTGCCGGCGGCCCGCACGCCGACGGCCGCCCTGTGGATGCTGCACGCGGGGAAGGCCCTGACCGCTGCACTGGTCGAAACGTCGCACCGCATCGGCTCAGGCGACGCCGCCGGCGCCGCGGAGGTGATGGAACGGCTGTGTCGGGCTGCGCCGGCCGCCCGTCTGATGCTCTGCGGCGCCCGCGTGGTGCTGATCGGCCCTCCGAACGCCGGCAAGTCCACGTTGGCCAACGCCCTGGCCGACGCCGGCAGAGCCATCGTGAGCGACCAGCCGGGCACCACCCGTGACTGGACCGAACACGCCGGCAGTCTCGACGGCATTCCATGCGTCCTGGTGGACACGGCGGGCCTGCGTGAACCGTGCGACGCACTGGAGGCCGAGGCTATCCGTCGCGCCGCCGCCCAGGTGCAGCACGCCGACCTGATACTCGAGGTGCTCGACGGTTCGGCCCCACCGTCGCCGACCGACCTCACGGCCCTGGCCTCGACCGGCCCGCCCGGCGGGACCGGGGGCCGGCGGCTGCGGGTACTCAACAAGTCCGACCTGGGGTGTGCGGAGGGCTGGAAAAACCCGCCGGTCCCCGAGGAAGCGGCTCCGGTGGTGGTCAGCGCCCTGACCGGCGCCGGGCTGCCGGACCTGCGGCGGAGGATCCGCGGGGCCCTGGGGCTCGAATCGCCCACCGACGCGGTCGGGCCGCTCACCGCCGAACAGCGGGAACTGTGCGAGGAGATCCGGACCTTGCTGGCCGGCTCGCCGCCGGACCTGCAGAAGGCCCTGGGCAGGATCGCATCGCTGCTACAGGCGGGATGAGAGTCGCCGGCGACGCGCATGAGCGGAGCGGGTGACGCGAAAGGCGCTTGCCGCCGGTCGGCGGCGTCCGATACAGTAGAAAGACCGTCGCGTCGGCTCCGGCCGGCGGCCCCCGCCCGGACCGCCGCCGGCGCCGCGGCACGCGGAGAGGCCTTGCATGTCCGAAGCCCTGCCCAGCGAATCCGTGATCGGCCGCCTGGCCGTCGAGCAGAAGCTGGTGACGCCGGAGGAACTGAACGCCTGCGTCAACGAGCAGAAGGAGCTCGCCGCCACCGGCAAGAAGCTGCCCCTGAGCGAGGTGATGATCAAGGCCGGCTATGTCACCCGCTCGCAGCTCCAGCGGCTCAGCGGCGACATGGAGGACTCCATCGCCAAGAAGGCCCAGCAGATCCCGGGCTACCAGATCCTGGGCAAGCTCGGGGCCGGGGCCATGGCCACGGTCTTCAAGGCCCGCCAGCTGAGCCTCGACCGGGTGGTGGCCATCAAGGTGCTGCCCAAGAAGCTCAGCGAGGATCCGGAGTTCGTGGAGCGCTTCAAGAAGGAGGGCCGGGCGGCCGCCAAGCTGAACCACAACAACATCGTCCAGGCCATCGAGATCGGCAATGCCGGGGGTTACCACTACTTCGTGATGGAGTACATCGACGGCAAGACGGTCTACGACGACCTGGCGGCCGGGCGACTGTACTCCGAGAAAGAGGCCCTGAAGATCATCATCCAGGTCGCCCGGGCGCTGGAGCATGCTTCGGCCCGGGGATTCGTACACCGCGATGTCAAGCCCAAGAACATCATGCTCACCCGGGACAACGTGGCCAAGCTCGCGGACATGGGCTTGGCCCGCGAGACCTCGGACATGAAGGCCGCGCGGGCCGAAGCCGGCCGGGCCTACGGAACGCCGTATTACATCAGCCCCGAGCAGATCCGTGGGGAGGAACGCATCGACTTCCGTGCGGACATGTACTCGCTGGGCTGCACGTTATACCACATGGTGACCGGCAAGGTGCCCTTCGAGGGTTCGACCCCCTCGGCGGTGATGAACAAGCACCTCAAGGAGCCCGTGGTGCCTCCGGATCACATCGTGCCGACGCTCTCGGCCGGCGTCGGCGAGGTCATCGAGCGGATGATGGCCAAGAAGCGGGAGGATCGCTATCCCAGCTGGTCGGACCTGTTGGCCGACCTGGAAGCCGTCGCCCGCGGCGAGCCTCCCTTGATGGCCCGCCAGCAGCTGAACGCCAACGTGCTGGCGGAGCTGGCCGACGGGGGTCTGACCGAGGCTCCGCCGGCACCCGTGCCGGTGCAGGCCGGCCCGGCCCCGGTGCCCGGTAAGCTCTGGCTGGCGATCATCATTCTCAGCGCCCTCCTGGGCATCTCCCTGATCCTGAACTTCATCCTTGTGGCCTCCTCCTGACCCGCGGCCAAGAGGTCTGCGGCACCCGGTTTCCGGCAAACCTGTTCGCCCAGGCACCGATGCGGGCGGTGCCTTCCGGACATCCGCACAACCCTAAACTCCGCTGCTCCCGGATGCTCGCACTGCGTCGCGACGGATTTTCGCCAGGGCGCGGATTGCGGCCGTGAACGAACTCTGCCTGTTGAGCCGTTGCCGGAACGACGTTCTGGCCGTCAGGCCGGGGATGGGGCATCAACCCGCCTTCTTCCTGCGCCGGGCGTGGGCGATTCGAAGGGCTCAAAAAAAATCGCAACGCCACGCTTTTTCGGGTTGCGTTTGCCGGCCTTTCGGTTATATGTACTTACGAGATCGCAGCGCGGGCGAAGCCGCGAATGGCAGTCCGGCATTCCTGTTCGGGTGTTGCGGCCCGAAGAGCGGATTACGGTGCTGAGATTGTGGCACTCCTCTGCGGATCTCCGCGGCGTCAAGGAAGATCGTCGCGCGAAGGCCGGCACGGAGGCGTTTCACTTCCTCGCCGGAATAACTTCGACCTGACATTCGAAGAGGGTTTCGCGAATCGTCGCGTGTCGGCACGTACGGCCCGCGGTCCCGATCTCCCCGCCGGGGACCCCGGGCGGGCCGCCATGTCGGCGCGCCGCACCCTGAGGCTCTTCCGGGAGGCTTGCCATGAAGGCGGCGAACAGGCAGGACGCGAACAGGCAGGACGCGAACAGGCAGGACCTGCAGATCAGGCGATTGTGGAAGAGGTATCTTTCGCGCAAGGACATTCCCTCCAGAAACCGGCTGGTGGAGAACTACGCCCCGCTGGTTCACATCCAGGCGGCCCGGCTGTCGCGCAAGCTGCCTGCTCAGGTCGGATACGACGAGATCTGCAGCGCCGGCTACGACGGCCTCATCGAGGCGGTCGAGAGCTACGACCCCAGCCGCAAGGCCAAGTTCGAGACCTTCTGCCAGCAGCGGATCATCGGCGCGGTGATGGACTGGCTGCGCAGTCTCGACACCCAGTCGCGGACCGTGCGGACCTTCGAGAAACGCCGCATGAGCGTGCGCGAGACGCTGGATGCCGAACTCGGGCGACCGCCGATGCACGACGAGCTCGCCCGGCGCATGAACGTGTCCCAGGAACGCTATGAGCAGCTGGCCAGGATCTCCCAGCTCGGCCGCGAGGTGCACTTTTCCGCGATGGACCCCCGCGACGGGATGGACTCCCGCGGGCGCTCCAGCGAGCGGTCGTGGGACGTCGGCGACCCCCGTCAGACCGACCCTTCGGCCCGGATGGCCAGGTCCATGCTCATCGAGTACATCACCAGGGGACTCAGCCGCGAGGAACGGCTCGTGCTGATCCTGTACTACTACGAGGAGCTGACCATGGCCGAGATCGGCGTGGTGCTGGATCTCTCGGAATCCCGCGTCAGCCAGATCCACAAGGAGGTCATCAACCGGCTCCGGCAGCGTTTCGAGGGCAAGCTCGAGAACGAACTGGTCGCCTGAACCCCCGGATCAGCATTCCACGCTTCCCACATGGCCCTGTGGGCCTCACCGCCGCCGCGCCCATGCATCGGTTGAACCCCCCGGCCGCACGGGCGTAGAATGCCCTCATGCCCGTACGCAACATCCGTCTTCTGCTGGCCTACGACGGCACCGAGTTCCACGGCTGGCAGACCCAGGCCCACGTCCGTACCGTCCAGGAAGTGGTCGAACAGGCCGTGCGGCGCGTCGTCCGCCACCAGGTCGGCCTGACCGGCTCCGGTCGGACCGACGCCGGGGTGCATGCCGTCGGTCAGGTGGCCAACTTCCGCACCGACTGCGACATTCCCTGCGAGAATCTGCGGCGGGCGATCGGCAGCCGGCTGCCGAAGGACGTGTCGGTGTTCCATGCCCGCGAGGTGCCCCTGGCTTTCAGTGCCTGTCGAAGCCCGGTGTCGAAGCTTTACCGCTACACGATCTACAACCACCCCAACCGGCCGGTCGAACGCCACCGCCAGCCCTACGTCTACCACGTCTGGCACCCTCTGGACGTCGAGGCCATGCGGGCCGCGGCGCGGCACATGGTCGGGACCTACGACTGCTCGGCCTTCGCCAGCCGGGGCAGCGAGCGGGAAAACACCGTGCGGACGATCCTCCAGGTCCGTGTGGAACGCTGCTACGAGGAGATCCGGATCGACGTCGAGGGGACCGGTTTTCTCTACAACCAGGTGCGCAACATGGTCGGTACGCTGCTGGAGGTCGGCCGGGGGCACTGGCCGCCCGAACGGGTCGGGGCGATCATCGCCGGCCGGGACCGGTCCCAGGCCGGACCGACGGTTCCGGCCCGCGGATTGTGCCTGCAGTGGGTGCGTTACGACCTGCCCGCCCTGGCCGCCGAGACCGTCGAGAACCCGGAGCTGTTCGAGGACTGCGGCCCGGAGCCCGATGACGCCGGCCCGGAGGCGGACCTTCCGGACGTGCCCGCATGAGAATCGCGCACCTCATCACCCGGCTGATCATCGGCGGAGCCCAGGAAAACACGGTGCTCACCTGCGAGGGCCTGCAGGCCCGGGGCCATGAGGTCACGCTGATCACCGGGCCGGAGACCGGTCCGGAGGGCAGCCTGCTGGAAGAGGTCCGGTCCGCAGCGTTCGATGTCGTGGTGGTCGATGAGCTGCGCCGCAGCATCCGTCCGTGGCGGGACCTCAAGGCTCTCGGCCGGCTGGCCGCCTTGCTTGGCGAGCTGCGCCCCGACGTGGTGCACACCCACAGCAGCAAGGCCGGCATCCTGGGGCGGCTGGCCGCGGCACGGGCTCAGGTCCCGATGATCGTGCATACCATCCACGGCATGAGCTTCAACCGGACGCAGGCCTGGCCTGTCCGGCAGACTTACCGCCTGCTGGAACGCCTTGCCGCCCGTCACACCCACCGGATCCTCACCGTCGCCGACGCCATGGCCGCACAGGCCGTCCAAGCCCGCATCGCCCCGCCGGACCGCTTCATCACCGTCTACTCCGGCATGCGCACCGACTGGTTCGACCCGGCTACCTGCGACCGGGCGGCCATCCGGACGCGTCTGGGGCTTCAGGACCGCCACGTGGCCGTGGGAACGGTGGCCCGGCTGTTCCGCAACAAGGGCTACGAGCAGCTGATCCCGGCCATGGACCGGGCGGCCCGGCAGAACCCCGATCTTCGGTTCGTGTGGGTGGGCGACGGGGCGCAACGCCGCCACTACGAGTATGAACTTGAAAGGCTGGGTTTGCGCGACCGGGTGGTTCTCACCGGCCTGCTCCCCCCCCGCGAGGTGGCGACGGTGCTGGCCGGAATCGACCTGCTCGTCCATGCCTCGCAATGGGAAGGGCTGCCCCGGGCCGCGGTGCAGGCTCTGTTGATGGGCAAGCCGGTGGTTTCGTTCGCGATCGACGGCGCTCCCGAGGTGGTCCGACCCGGGCAGACGGGCTTGCTGGTGCCGCTCAACGACCGGCAGGCCCTGGCCCGGGCGATCCTCGAGCTGGCCGCCAACCCAGGGCTCCGCGAGCGCATGGGCCGGGCTGGACGGCAACTCTGCCTCCGGCGGTTCGACGCCGGCGTGATGGTCGAGGCGATCGAGCGGGTCTATCTGGAACTGGCCGCGGCCCCGAAGCGACCGCGCGAGTGAACGACGCCGCGGCGAAGGCTCACTGGCGGGCCATGCCCACCAGTTTGTCGAAGGCCGCCGGATCGCAGATCGCCAGCTCGCTCAGCATCTTGCGGTCCAGGGCCACGGCCGCCTGCTTCAGCCCGTGAATGAATCGTGCGTAGCTGATCCCCCGCATGCGGCAGGCCGCAGTGATCCGGGTGATCCACAGCGACCGGTAGTCGCGCTTGCGGCGACGCCGGTCCCGGAATGCCGCCTGGCCGGCCCGCAGGACGGCGACCTTGATCGTGCGGTGCTGCTTGCTGCGTGCCCCGAAATATCCCTTGGCCGCCTGACGCAGACGGCGTCGCTTGCGGGCGGCGGCCGATCCGTTGGTTGCGCGTGGCATTGGACTCTCCTGAACTCACCTTCGGGCTTGCGGCGGTGCGGCCGGCTCCATCGACCCGACCGGTTGCCGGTCAGGCGTTGAGGGCCTCCAGCACCCGCCTGCGGTCAGCCGCGGACAGCGTGTGGCCCCGGCGCAGCCGGCGGCGGCGCTTCGCCGGCCGGCCGCTGAGCAGGTGGCCGGTGAAGGCGGACCGGCTGACCTTGACCTTGCGCCGACCGGTGACCTTGACACGCTTCTTCAGCCCCTTGTGCGTCTTCTGTTTCGGCATTGCGGAAATCCCGTGTTATGGTCATTTGGATAGCCAGAACAAATCATTTTAGCAGAACCTCCGCCCGAAGCAAGCCGTCGGCTAACCCTCAGGAAAGACCGCCAGTACGCCCCCGGCCACCGGTCCCGACTGAAGCCTCGGTCTTGCGGGGCCGCCGGCCCGGGCCGCGGGCTCGGCCGATCCGGCAAGGCGCACACTAGGGCGGGGGCGGCGGAGCCGCGGATGCGATCGTGCGGGTTCCGGCAAGCCGGACGCCGGCGGCGGCGACACCTCAGCCCCGACTGCCGGGGCGCCTCTGAAAGAGGACGTTCGGGGCGATGCGGCCAGGGGTTCTGGACCTTGTTCGCGTGGACCGATATGCTCGGCGAGCGTGCGAAACCCGACCCCGGCCTAAACCCGACCCCGGCCCGCGCCCCCGGCGTGGGCGGCGCGGCCCGCTATCGACGGTCCGGCGGGGGCCCGGATCCATGCTCGGCAAGGACGACCGACCATGCGCGTGCTCATCACCGGCTCCAGCGGTCAGATCGGTACCAACCTGGCTCTTGCCCTGATGGAGCGCGGCGACGAGGTCGTCGGCATCGACCGCCGGCCGAACACCTGGACCGACCGCATCCGGACCGTGAATCTGGACCTCAACCGCGCGACTGTGGAGGACTTTCCGCCCGGTCCGTTCGATGTCATCGTGCATCTGGCGGCCTACGCCAAGGTGTTCGAACTGGTGGAGTGGCCCCACCGGGCCCTTGAGAACGTCAACGTGTGTTTCGCGGCTCTGGAGTTCGCCCGGCGCACCGGGACCCCCTTCGTCTTCGGGAGTTCCCGCGAAGTGTACGGCGATATTCACCGCCACGTCACCGAGGAGGCCGCAGCCGACTTCGTGGTCGCCGAAAGCCCCTACTCGGCCAGCAAGATCGCCGGAGAGGCGTTCATCTATTCGTTTGCCCAGTGTTACGACCTGCCCTACCTGGTCTTCCGCTTCAGCAACGTTTACGGACGCTACGACAACGACCTCGAACGGATGGAGCGGGTCCTGCCGCTGTTCATGCGCAAGATCTCCCGCGACGAACCCATCGTGGTCTACGGCCGGGAGAAGGTTTTCGACTTCACCTACGTCGACGACTGCATCGACGGCATCTGCAGGGGCCTGGATGCCCTGGTGGCCGGCCGGATCGCCAACCAGACGATCAATCTCGCCTACGGACAGGGCAGCACCCTGGTCGATGCGGTCAACATCATCGGCTTAGCGCTTGGACGCACGCCGAAGGTGACCTTCGAGCCCGCACGGCCGGGCGAGGTGATGCGCTACGTGGCCGACATCTCCAAGGCCCGCCAGCTACTGGGCTACGACCCCCAGACCCCGCTGACCGCCGGCATCCCGAAGGCCATCGCCTGGGCGCGGCAGCACGGCTCGCTCTGAGGACCGGCCTGCGGCCGGCTCAACGCTGCACGCGGGCCGATCCGCCCTTCGCCAAGGCCTCGACCTCCGGCAGCCGGGCCATGGTGACGTCGCCCGGGAAAGTGGTCAGCAGGGCGCCGTGGGCCCAGCCCAGGCGCAGGGCCTGCTCGGGCTCCCGGCCGGCCAGCAGGCCGTAGATCAGGCCGGCGGCAAAACCGTCGCCCCCGCCGATGCGGTCCAGCACGTCCAGCCGGCAGGTCGGGCTGACGAAACGCTCGCCGTCCAGCCAGAGGACCGCCGCCCAGTCATGCCGATTGGCGGAGTGAACCTCGCGCAGGGTGGTCGCGACCATGCGGATGTTGGGGAACTCCCGGACCACCCGCTCGATCATGTCGAAGAAAGTCCTGGGATCCAGCGCCGACTTCTCCCCCGCCACCTCCGGGCCGGCGATGCCCAGGCCCTTCTGCAGGTCCTCCTCGTTGCCGATCAGCGCGTCCACGCAGCCGACGATCCGGCGAAGGGTCTGCTGGGCCCGCTTCTCGCCGCCGATCGGGGCCCACAGCTTGGCCCGATAGTTCAGGTCGAAGGAGTTGACCGCCCCGGCGGCGCGGGCGGCCTGCATGGCCTCGACGATCAGGTCGGAGGTGGTCTCGGACAGGGCCGCGAAGATGCCCCCGGAGTGGAACCACCGCACGCCGGGGGCGAAAATCGCCGCCCAGTCGAAATCACCGGGCTTGAGCAGCGCCCCGGCCTCGTTGGCCCGGTTGTAGAACACCACCGGCGCCCGGACGCCGCAGCCGCGGTCGCTGTAGACCGTCGCGATGTTCGGGCCGCGCACGCCATCGTGTTCGAACCACTTGAAGTAAGGCCGCACGCCGGTCTCGCGGATCCGCCCCTGCACGAGTTCGCCCAGGCCGTAGTTGACCATGGCGGTGGCGATGCCGGTCCGCAGTCCGAAGCAGTCCGAGAGATTCGCGGCCACGTTGTACTCGCCGCCGGACACGTGGATATCAACCGATCGGGCCTTGCGGAACGGGATCACCCCGGGATCCAGGCGGTGCACCACCGCGCCTAAGGCCAGGAAATCCAGATCGCACGCCCCGTTGTTGATCTTCAGCCCCTTCATGATCACTCCTCGGTGAACAGCCGGTTGCCGGCCCGCCCGGACCGGTCCATGCGACCCGCCCGGCGGGCGTCTGCAGGCCGGGCATTAGACCCAACCGGCAACGCGGCGGTCAAGGCGCACGCGTTGGACCGGTCCGGGGGTTCGGATACCATGCCGCTGCCGCCGGGCCGGTGCCGGTCGCACCGCGCCGGACGGGCGTTGGGGAATCCACGCCAGTCATGCCCGGCGGGGAACCGGTCCGGTCGGCCGGGGAGGATTGCACATGTCGCCCTTCAGCATGGGCCTGATCGGGTTCGCACTTGCCGGCGGTATCGCGGCCATGGCCGGAGACGAAACGCCTGTATTCCGCGCCGCCCGCCCCGTCTGGCCGGAGGGGCTGGAAAAAGAGATGAACCTGCTGGTCGGCTTCCGTGCGGTGATCGAGGCCCCCGCCGGCTCGCGGACCGTCCTCACCCTGACCGGGTGCTCGATCTACCGGGTGTTCGTCAACGGACGGTTCGCCGGGCACGGGCCGGCGCGGGGGCCGCACGGATGGTTCCGGGTCGACGAACTGGACCTCACCGGCCTGCTGGCCCCCGGGCCGAGCGTCGTGGCCGTGGAGGTCTCGGCGTTCAACGTCAACACCTACTACGTGCCCCATCAGCCGCCGTTCCTGCAGGCCGAGGTCGCCGCCGACGGGCGCGTGCTGGCCGCCACCGGCGTCGAGGGCGGCTTTGTCGCCACGGTGCTGGACACCCGCGTGCGGAAGGTCGAGCGCTACAGCCACCAGCGGGCGTTCAGCGAGAGCTATCGCCTCCGGCCCGGCTGGGATGCCTGGCGGCTCGACCCGGCCGCCGCCCCGGAACCGGCGGCCTGCGCGGTGCTGGAGCCGGTCCGGCTTTTGCCGCGGCGCGTACCGTATCCGGCCTATGCGGTCATTCGACCGGTGCGCCATGTCTCCTCCGGCACGCTGGCTCCGGCCGACGAAACCGACGCCACGCGCTGGCTGGAGACCATGAAATGGAACCACACCCGCGGCGGATTCACCCGCGAGGAGTTTCAGGCCCTGCCGATGGCGGATCTCCTGCGGCACGCCCCGGCCCGGCTGGAGCCGGTAGACCGGACCCTCGGCGCCGACGCCCGGTTCCGGCTGGCGGACAAGACCTTCCACGTCCTGGACTTCGGCACCGAGCTGACCGGTTTCATCGGTCTGCGGGTCCGGGCCGCCGGGCCGTGCCGGCTGCTGGTCGGGTTCGACGAAATCCTCAACCGCGGGGTCGTCGACTGCACGCGCATGGACTGCTCCAACGTGCTGGGCTTCGAACTGGCGCCCGGCACGTACGACCTGGAGAGCATCGAGCCGTATTCCCTGCGGTACCTGGAGCTCACGGTGATGGAGGGCGCCTGCGAGGTCGAGAACGTCTGCCTGCGCGAATATGCCAATGACGACCTCCGGCACGCGAGCTTCACCTGCTCGGACGGGCGACTGAACACCCTCTACGCCGCCGCCCGGCAGACCTTCCGCCAGAACGCGCTGGATATCTTCATGGACTGCCCCTCGCGTGAACGGGCCGGCTGGCTGTGCGACAGCTTCTTCACCGCCCGAGTGGCCGCCGACCTCAACGGGCATACGCTCATCGAGAAGGTCTTCCTGGAGAACTACCTTCTGCCGGAGCGGTTCGCCAACCTGCCCGAGGGCATGCTGCCGATGTGCTATCCGGCCGACCACGGGGTCAACAGCTTCATCCCCAACTGGGCGATGTGGTTCGTCCTCCAGCTCGAGGAATACGGCCGTCGCAGCGGCGACCGCGCGATGATCGACGGCCTGCGGCCCAGGGTCGAAAAGCTGTTCGACTATTTCTGGAGGTTCCGCAACGCCGACGGCCTGCTGGAGAAGCTCGAGAGCTGGGTCTTTGTCGAGTGGTCCAGGTGCCAGGACTTCGTCCAGGACGTCAATTACCCGACCAACATGCTCTGGGCCGGCGCGCTGGAGGCCGCCGGACGCATGTACCACCGGCGCGACTGGCTGGAGGAGGCCGGCCGCATCCGCGAGGTTGTCCGCCGCCAGTCGTTCAACGGCGAGTTCTTCGTCGATAACGCGGTGCGCGTCGACGGCGAGCTCCGCGTCACCGGCAACCGCACCGAGACCTGCCAGTATTACGCGTTCTACTTCGGCGTGGCGACCCCCGAGACCCACGAACGGCTGCTGACGCTGCTGATCGACCACTTCGGGCCGCGGCGGCGGGCGGCCTTCGAATGGCCGGATATCCATCGCTCCAACCAGCTCGTCGGCAACATGCTGCGGCTGGAGATCCTCTCGCGCCTGGGACGCGTGCGGCAGATGCTGGACGACCTGCTGCGCTACAACCTCTACATGGCCGAGCGCACCGGCACGCTCTGGGAAAACAACGACACCGTCGCCAGCTGCAACCACGGCTTCGCCTCGCACGCCGCCCATGTGCTCATCCGCGACGTGCTGGGCGTCTTCGCCTGCGACCCGGTCGGCCGGCGCGTGCACGTCCGCCTGCCCGACCTGCCGCTGGAACACTGCTCCGGCCGGGTGCCCACCGTGCACGGCGTCGTGGAACTGTCCTGGCAAAAGACCCGCGACCGGATCGAGTACCGGTTGCGAATGCCGGAAGGCTACGCCGCCGAAGTCGAAAACCTCAGCGGGCTGGAGGCCGTGGCGGTCAAGTGAACCACCGCAGGCTGCTCATTGGCCGCCGGAAAGCTGGTTGAGCAGGTCCTGCAGCTGCTGGTCGGTCAGGGATGAACCGCCGGTCGTGCTGCCGGTGCCGCTGGGGGCCGTCGTGGTGACCGTAGCGGTGATCTCCACCAGCGGGGCGGGCACCGGGTACGGCCCGAAGCTGACGCCGCATCCGTGCAGGCCGACCAGAACCGCGGCCGCAAGTCCGATCCGTGCTGGCAATTGCCGTTTCATGGTCGGGGCTCCGGTACCCTCACACACCAACAACGCGCTCCGGGCCGGCCGCCGGCGGGCCCGACCGTCGCGGACCACAACTTTCGGCCACAAAACCCGGTTCAGGGCGCTCAGGCGTCTTCGACCGGTCTTCAGCCTGTCTGCGCTGACCCGGCCTCGTGCCACCTGCTGTTGGCATTATACATCGCTCGGGCTGAGCTGTAACCGTCGCCACGAAGACTCCCCCGACCGCCGGCGAGCAGGACCCGCGCGGCGCGTCCACTGGTGCATCGCTGTCTGTAGGTAGATGCCCCATTCTTGAGCGCCCGTCGACCCCAGCCGAGGATCGACCAATCGCCATGCTGTTTCCAAACTATTGATAATAATAACATTAGGAAATAATTGGTGTTCGGGCGTGCCGGTGCGGATGTCGGCGAAAACCGGGCTTCGGACCTGTGCGGGTTAGATTGTTACTGTAGCACGTTCTGCCGCACAGCGATAAAATAGCACTGTAAGCTGAGGCCGGCTTTCCGCTGCCACTGAATACCGCGGCGGCTCGCTCCAGCCCGTCGCCCCGTGGCGCGTTCGGGCAGAAGCGTCCAAGGCTGACCACGCGAGCTTGGCCCCGCGCGCAGCGCATGTGGGCCGGAGGTGACAAGGCTCGGAGGACGATCATGGCCGTGCGACACCATATCAAGGTGCTGGTGGTCGATGATGACGCCCAGGTCTGCAAGACGGTGGGCATGATCCTCCAGGAGCACGGCTACCACGTGCAGTCCTTCACGCAGCCGCGCCAGGCGGTGCAGTCGGTCAAGAAGACGGCGTTCGACATCGCCCTGGTGGATATCAAGATGCCCGACCTCGGCGGGCTGGAGGTCGTCGAGAAGATCAAGAGCGACGACCCGCGGGTCGCCGTCCTGGTCATGACCGCCTATCCCGACGTGCAGACCGCCGCCGAGACGATGCGTCTTGGCGCCCGCGACTACATCACCAAGCCCTTCCGGGAGGAGCAGCTTCTGGAAGCCGTCGAGCGCATCGCCCGGGACATGGGGCTGATCTACACCAACGAGCAGGAGCTCAACCGCCTCATCGGCCAGCGGATCCGGCAGGAGCGGCTCAAGCAGAGCCTGACGCTCCGGCAGCTGTCGGAACGCTCCGAGCTGACCACCTCGCAGCTCTCGCAGGTCGAGCTGGGCAAGAATGCCGCCAGCGTCTGGGCCCTGGCCAGGATCAGCGGGGCCCTGGGGCGCCAGTTGTGCGAACTGCTGGCCGGGCTGTAATCCCCGGGCGGCCCTTTTGACCGCGGGTTGTGAACGCCCGGTGCAGACCTTAGACTCTCCGGCATGAAGCCTCCCCGCCCGCCTTTCCCGCCATCCGAACCGACGGTCACGGGTCTGGATTTCGCCCGGGCCGTCGCCCGGCTGGCCGAGGAGATGCGCGCCGAGGACGTGGTCATCCTGGACCTGCGGACGATGTCGTCGGTGGCGGACTTCTTCGTGATCGCCACCGCCACCTCCGACCGGCAGATGCGGGCCATTGCCGACCACATCGAGGACTACGGCCGGCAGGTCGGACAACAGCCGTACGGCGTCAGCGGATACGATTCGGCCACCTGGCTGCTGGCCGACTACGTCGACGTGGTCGTGCACCTGTTCGATCCCCTGCGCCGACGCTACTACGACCTGGAACTGCTCTGGGGAGACGCCCCGCGGGTGAATTGGCGCGATCCGGTCTGAGACGGCGGGGCTCGCGAAATGCGTCGGACGCCACGGAGCCTTGCCGCCGGGCGCGAGCCGCGGCCGTCGCCATCAACCCGTGCTTTCCCTTCTGGAAACCTGGCGATGCCTCCGGTGACGGGGTACGGCGGTTTCCCGCCGGACGCCAGGTTTCTCCGGGAGGTCGGGCGGGATGATCTCCCGGTCGGGGTAGTACTTCTGCAGGGCCCAGCGCCGCGCGGCCCGGTAGTAACGGGTCATGTTCGACCAGTCGAAGTGCTCGGCGTGGCTTTCGACACGGTTGCGCAGCCCGATCCGCTCGCGGCGCGACATGCGGGTCAGCCGGTAGAGCCATTCCGTCACCTCGGCGCAACTGGCTTCGAAACTCACGCCCCGCCGACGCGCGACATAGATGCCGTTGCTGTTGTGGTCCGGGAAGTGGCTCATGACGTAAGCCCCGAAGCCGCTGAGGTCGCTGGTCACGGCGGGGATGCCCCGGACCACGCACTCCATCGGGGTGTAGCCCCAGGGCTCGTAGTAGGAGGGGAACACGCCGAGATTGCAGCCGCGGACGAACTGGTCGTACTCCAGCCCGAGCACCGGGCTGGTGGAGGTGATGAACTCGGGATGGAAGACGACCTTGACCGGGTCCCCGGCGGCATTCAGCAGCCCCCGGTGCCGCAGGTGGCAGAGCACCGGATCGGCGCCGTCGTTCCAGAGGTCGTGCGTCACGATGGTCGGCGGCGGACCCTGCCGCCAGGCGTGCATCATGCGCTTGAGGCGGACGCGGGCGAACTCGTCGAGCAGGTCGTCGATCCCCGGCAGGCGTCCCTGGGCGACGACCTGGAAGAGCCGCTCGCCCATGTCCTGCTGGATGGCCTCGCAGGTCTCGCGCAGTTCGTGAAACATCGCCTGGCGGTTGAGCGTCTCGACGTTCAGCGCCCGGTACGGAGCAGGGGCAATGATGAACGCCACCACGGTGACGTCCGTCGGTTCGGCCTTGAGCCGCTGGTTGAGCCGGTAGAGAGCCTCGATGAACAGGTCGAAGCCCTTGTTGCGGTACTCGTAGCGGCCGGCGGTGAAGACGTAGAGGGTGCGGTCGAGGTCGAAGGTGTAGCTGGGGAAGAAATGCCCCATCACGAACTCGTGGATGAGGTTCTTGTTCTCGCGGTGGAGGTTCTGGAACTGATACGGCGCCGCGAAACGCTCGACGTTCAATCCGTTGGGCAGGAGCACGTCGGCCTTGCGCCCGAGGAAATGCTCGGCCTCCAGGGCGGTGATGCCCGAAACGGTGGTGAACACATCGGCCTTCTGCGCCGCCAGCCGCTCGATGAAGAACTTGTGAGCGATGCTGTGCCGGTAGGCGACGGCCTCGGCGTCCACCTGCGGCAGGATGTCGTAGAGATTCTCATTGGCGGCGCTGAGACTCCGGCCGACGAGCGTGGCGTGCGTGGTGAAGATCGTCGGGATAGCAACGCCGCGATGCTTGAGCAGCGGCAGAGCCACGGCGGCCTGCCACTCGTGGAAATGGGCCAGAACCGGCCGGGCCGGGTGCGCCCGATGAACCGCCGCCAGCAGATCGGCCGTCAGAAAGCCGAAGGCCACCACCCGGTCGATCTCCGCGTCGCCGCCCGGCGTGCCGATGGCCAGATCCTTCCACAGGAAGTACTTCATCTGCGGAATCGAGCTGCCGACGCTGCCCACGTCGATGAGCATCACCTGCGGACGGCCGGTGATCAGCCAGCGTCCGGTGTGCACCTGCACGCCCGCGGCCCGCAGCGCCGAGGCCGCCTCCTCGACTGCGGGGGTCAGCGGCATGGGCTCGAACTCCACCCGGGCGGCGGCCTCGTGGTAGGGTCCGATCATGCAGTACTGGTCGCCCCAGCGCTTGACCGTGGCCGGGGCCTTGCTGCGCAGCACGGTGTAGATGCCGCCGGTCTGGGCACAGACTTCCCAAGCGATCTCGAAGATCAGGGGTCGGTCCTCCGGACGGATCTCCTCCGGACCGGGCGCGGACCGGTGCTCATCAGCCGATGACCGGTAAGGTTGGTAGTTCATGTTCGTCCCAAGCCGGCGGCGGAACGGGCGGCGGCCCTGTCCGTGGCAGATTACCCTCCCCGCAACCGGCGTGCAAAGCACCGGCTGCGCCCGAGGCGAACCCGCGGCGGATCCTGAAACCCGGTCCCGACCTGCGCCTCGGAGTCGGCAACGGCGGATCGCCTCGGGCGCGGCCGCAGGCCCGATAACCTGCGACATCGCGCGATCACGCACCGTGATCGGCGCGCCGCCCGTCAGGCCCACGACACCTGCACACGGCTTCATGACCCCCGTCCGATAACCTCCCCGGACGTTTGCCCCGCTCTGATGGTGCGGCTATACTCCGCGCCCATGACTGCCGGGCCACTGGACCGCATCCGCATCACACAGGGCGATATCACCAAGGTCGCGGCCGATGCCATCGTCAACGCGGCCAACACCTCGCTGCTGGGAGGCGGCGGCGTGGACGGCGCCATTCATCGCGCGGCCGGGCCGGGGTTGCTCGAGGAGTGCCGGAAGATCGGCGGCTGCCGCACGGGCTCGGCGCGCATCACCGGCGGATACAACCTGCCCGCCCGTCACGTGATCCACGCCGTCGGCCCCATCTACCGCGACGGCCGCTCCGGAGAGGCCGAGCTGCTGGCCGGCTGCTACCGGACGGCCCTGCGGCTGGCGGTCGAGCACGACTGCCGGTCGATCGCTTTCCCGGCGATCAGTTGCGGCGTCTACGGCTATCCCATGGCCGAGGCCTGCGCCGTCGCCCTCGACGAGGTCATCGCCTTCCTGGCCGATCATCCGCAGCTGCAGCGCGTGGAGTTCGTGCTTTACGACCGGCCATCGTATGAGATCTACCGCCGCGCCCTGGATGAGCGGCGGCGCCAGGCAGCGGAGAGGCCGTCATGAACCTTTCGTGGCAGCGGCGCGAGGTCCACCTCCGTCATCCGTTCAACATCGCCCGCACCCAGCGCGACACCGTCACCTCACGCCAGGTCCTGCTGGCCAGTATCGAACACCGCGGCGTGGTCGGCTGGGGCGAGTCCGCGCCCAGCAGCTACTACGGACAGAGCCTCGAGTCCGGCGAAAAGGTCTTCGAGGCCGCCGCCGGACTGCTGGGCTCCGACCCGTTCGCCATCGTGCCGGTGCTGGAACGCCTGTGGGAGCGGTTCGAGGCCGAGTCGGCGGCCATCGCGGCCATCGACGCGGCCCTGCACGATCTGGTCGGCAAGCTGCTGGGCGTGCCGGTATGGAAACTGCTGGGCCTGGATCCCGCCCGCACGCCCCTGACCTCGTTCACCATCGGCATCGACGACCTCGAGGTGATCGAGCGCAAAGTGGCCGAGGCCGCCGAGTACCCGCTGCTGAAGATCAAGGTCGGCACGCCCCGGGACGAACAGGTCCTCCAGGCCATCCGCCGCGGGGCTCCCGACAAGCCGCTGCGCGTCGATGCCAACTGCGGGTGGACCTCCGCCAACGTGATGGAGATGTGCCGGCTGATGGTCCGCTACGGCGTGGAGTTCGTCGAGCAGCCCACCGCGCCGGGCGACTACCAGGGCCTGGCCGAGGTGCGACGCGCGGGCATCACGCCGCTGATCGCCGACGAAAGCTGCGTGGGCTACCGCGACGTGCTGGCCTGCGCCCCGCACTTCGACGGCATCAACATCAAGCTCAGCAAGTGCGGCGGCATCCGGCGGGCGCTGCAGATGATCCACACCGCCCGCTCGGCCGGAATGAAGGTGATGCTGGGCTGCATGGTCGAGACCTCGGTGGGCATCGCCGCGGCCGCCCAGCTCGCCCCGCTGGCGGACTACATCGACCTCGACGGCCACCTGCTGCTGGCCGACGACCCCTTCGAGGGCATCGGCGGACAGCAGGGCCGCATCACGCTGAACGACCGTCCCGGCCTGGGCGTGATCGAGCGACGCGGCTGAGTCCGGCGCGCGACCGGCGGCACCGCGTCCCGCTCCTTCCCCGCCCGCCTGGAGCCGCGCCCACCTAGAGGTTGTCGAGGTTGTCGCGGTACCAGGCGATCGCCCGCCGCAGGCCCTCCTCGAACAGCACCACCGGCTCGAAACCCAGCAACCGCCGGGCCAGATTGATATCGGCCAGCGAGTCGCGGACGTCCCCGGGGCGGCGCGGGGCGTACACCGGCCGGATGTTGCGGCCCAGAATCGCATTGATCAGCTCGATGATGGCGTTGATCGAGATGCACTGCCCGCAGGCGGCGTTGATCACCTGCCCGCAGGCCTCGGGGGCCTCGGCGGCCAGCAGATTGGCGGCCACCACGTTGTCGATGTAGGTGAAATCGCGGGTCTGCCCGCCGTCACCGTAGACCGTGGGCGGTTCGTTCCGCAGAATCGCGCTGACGAACGCGGGAATCGCCGCCGCATACTGGCTTCGCGGGTTCTGCCGCGGGCCGAAGACGTTGAAGTAGCGCAGAGCCACCGTCTCGAGGCCCCAGCACCTCCAGAACACGCGGCAGTAGTACTCGCCGGTGAGCTTCTGCAGCGCGTACGGGCTCATCGGGTCCGGCCGCATGCTCTCGACCTTGGGCGACTGGGGCTGGTCGCCGTAGGCACTGCTGCTGGCCGCGTAGACGAGCCGCCGACAGCCGGCGTCGCGGGCCGCCATCAGCATGTTGAACGTGCCGTTGACGTTGGCGTCGTGCGTCTCGGCCGGACGCTCGATCGAGGTCGGCACCGAAGGCAGGGCCGCCTCGTGGAAAATGACCTCGATGCCCTCGCAGGCCCGGCGGCAGTCCTCCGGCCGGCGGATGTCGCCCTCGATCAGCTCGATCCGCCCCTCCAGGCCCGCGAGGTTCTCGCGCCGGCCGGTCGAGAAGTTGTCCAGCACGCGGACCGCCCGGCCGTCGCGCACCAGCCGCTCCACGATGTGCGATCCGATGAAGCCGCCGCCGCCGGTCACCAGGTACTTCGCCATGGGTTGCATCCTCTCGGGACCATCGGGCGCCGCCGACGGGCTCGCTTTGCCGCCGGCGTCGCGCTTCGACAGAACGTCAGGCCGTCTCCGGATCCACCGGCCAGGCCGGCTCGCGGCCCGCCAGTACCGCCAGAACATCCTCGACCACGTCGTTCATGGCCGCCAGGGCCTGCCGCGAACGGCTGGCGATGTGCGGCGTGAGAATCGTGTTCGGCGCCGAAAACAGCGGATGATCCGCCGGCGGCGGCTCGGGATCGTACACGTCGATCGCCGCTCCGGCCAGCGCACCGGACCGCAGCGCCTCGGCCAGGGCCGCGGCCTCCACCACCGCGCCGCGGGACGTGTTGACCAGCCAGGCCCCCGGCTTGAAACCGGCCAGGCTGGTGGCGTTGATCATCCCCCGGGTCAGAGGCGTCAGCGGCACGTGCAGCGTGACCACGTCGGCCTCGGCGTACACATCCTCGGCACGTTCCCGTCGCTCGGCGGCGAAGGGCAGAAGCCCGATCTCGCGGATGTCGTGGTAGATCACGCGGGTGCCGAAACCCAGATGCATGCGGGCGCCGACGGCCCGGCCGATGCGGCCCATGCCGATGACGCCGAGCGTCTGGTACTGCAGCTCGCAGGGCGCCGAGGCCCCGCCGCGGAGGCTGGCGAACTCGCCCTCGCGGATCCGGCGATCGCAGGTCGTGATGGACCGCTGCAGGGCGATGATCAGCCCGACCGTCAGGTCGGCCACCGCGTGGGTCGAGGCCGCCGGGGTGTTGACCACCACGATGCCCGCCCGGGCCGCGGCCCGCACGTCGATGTTGTCCACCCCCACGCCGCCGCGGCCGATGACCCTCAGCCGGCCACCCGCGGCGGCCGCCTGGATGACCCGCTCCGTGACCTGCGTGTAGGTGCGCACCACCAGGGCGTCGGACCGTGCCGCCTCCAGCGCCAGCGTCTCCTCGTCGGCTTTCTCGAGAAGCACGACGTCGCCGGCCTCCCGGAGCCGGGCCATCGCCGATTCGCTCATCCGATCGGCGACCAGGATTCTGAGGCGGTCCGTCTGCGTCGTGGTCATGGACGGCATTATCAATGCGGCCCGCAGTCCCGGCAAGCCGCCCCCGGAGGGACGCGCTCCGTCGCGTCCGCAACCGCACATCATGTCGCGCGGCCCCGGAGGGACGCGCTCCGTCGCGTCCTCGATCGCACGCCGTCTTGCACGGCCCCCGGAGGGACGCGCTCCGTCGCGTCCGCAACCGCACGCCGTCTTGCACGGCCCCGACAGAGCGGGGCCCTCCGCCGGAACGCGCTCCGTCGCGTCCCGGTTTGCGCCCCCGGAGGGACGCGCTCCGTCGCGTCCGCAACCGCACATCATGTCGCACGGCCTCGGAGGGACGCGCTCCGTCGCGTCCGCAACCGCACGCCGTCTTGTACGGCCCCGACAGAGCGGGGCCCTCCGCCGGAACGCGCTCCGCCGCGTCCCGGGCTCCGCGCGCCGCCACGTCGAATCTGCGGCCCCGAAAGTTCACGAGCCGACGTCCGGACTTGCCGGCCACGGCGGAGACCCCGTAGAATCGCACCCGCTCCGCCGGCGGTCGCGAGGCGGCTCCGCCGGCGGTCGCGAGGCGGGGCGTGCCAATGATCGGCCTTCATGCCAATGGTCGGCCTTGAGGAGTTCCCATGGATCGATCCTGTCCGAGCGTGTTGAGCCTGGCGGTCCTGATCACGATCGTCGGGTCGCAGGCCGTCGCACCGGCCGAGCCGCCCGCTTCCCGGCCGGCCTCGCCGATGACCCAGTCCGCGCCGGCACCGGTGGATCCGGAAGTCGAGCGCATCCTGGACCGGCTCGAGAGGCGCGGCGCCGACATCCGCGACATCGAGACCGACCTGACCTTCATCAAGACCGATCCGGTGCTGGAGGACACCCAGAAGTTCACCGGCACGCTGCTGTTCCGTCAGGACACGCCCAACCCCCGGTTCCTCATCCGCTTCGACCGCTTCGAACAGGAGGGCGCGGTGCGCGAGAAGCGCGAGTGGCACGCCTTCGACGGCGCGTGGTACACGGAGGCCCGCGAATCGACCAAAACCATCATCAGGCGTCAGATCGTGCGGCCCGGCGAAACCGTCGAGGTCTTCCGGCTGGGCCAGGGGCCCTTTCCGCTTCCTTTCGGCCAGAAAAAGGCCGAAATCCTCGCCCAGTTCCACGTCCGGCTGCTGCCCGCGACACCCGGCGACCCGCCGGAGACCGACCACCTCGAGTGCACACCGCTGCCGGGAAGCCAGATGGCCGAGAAATACGGCACGGTGCACTTCCTGATCGACCGCCGGCTCGACCTGCCGATCAGCGTGCGCACCGTCGAGAAGGCCGAAGGCTATGAGATCGCCGCGTCCTTCCCGCCCGGCAGTATCCGCATCAATCGCGGCCTGCCGGCCGGTGCGCTGAGCCTGCCGGACCTGCCCGATTTCCAGGTCGATACCGTTCCGCTCCCTCCGCCGCAGGCGCAATAGCCTCCTCGATTGCATGATCCGGCAAAAGCACCGGGAGATCAGCAGCCGGAACCGGGAAAATCAGAAGTGCGGACACGGCGGGTTCTGAGCCCGCCGGCGAACCGCATCACCCATGACGTTCCCGGGCGACGAACCGGGGCGGGCCCTTGTCCAGTCTCAGCGCCTCATGCGCCATCAACAAACGAGCCGGCCATCGCCACCGGGACGAGACATACCCGTCCGCGGAACGACGGCCGGCCCGTTGTATGCTTTTGCTGCCCCGATCCTTACGGGATCAGGTTCAGCATGTCGGCGGTCCAGCCCACCGCCAGGACATGGGCGATCACGTCGTGGGCGACACCCCAGCCGCTGCAGCCGAACTGGCACATGGCGACCAACGCGGCCAGAGCAACGATTCCTGCCTTCTTCATGATCTCACTCCTTGCCAGGGATGACTGACTCGCCCGGCCGGACCGGGCACAGAATCTGACCCCTAGCCGCCCGCGCCGCGCGGCCGACCGGCGTCAGATGACGGCTTCTTCAGATTAAGAGCCGCAGGTCCGTCTTGTCAACCGCCTTGCCGCCCAAGTGTCGGCGGACCGCCCCGGACGGAGAATCCCATCAGGCCAGCCGAACCACAGCCGGGCATTTCGACGGAGGTCTCTCGGTCTGCCGGCTCGACCCGGAGACGATGCCGCCGCTGTACACGTCTCAGGTAGTCATCGACGTCGTGCCCTCGGCTCCTGAAGCTCAAACCGCTCAGCAGCCTGATTACAAGGGTCTTCCAAGGCCGCTCGCAGGTCCAGGAACTTCATTTTTCTCCATGAGTTACACACCAGGAGATCCAAACTGATAACACGGGGTGGGCCAGCATGCTTTCAGGGATGATGGGACCGAAAGGTGTGTGACGGATTGTCGTCTCGCCTGGCCCGGGAAACCCGGTCATGCGGTCGCCGTGGCTGGTGCGTGGACCACATCCGAAATCAAAGCGGACTCGAATCGTTGTCGGGTTCAAGGCTGCAGTTCCTGCCGCCAGGAACCGGGAATGATCTCGATGGACGTCGAAGGCCTCTCGCGAAACACGACTTCGTCCACATAAAAGCTTGCGACCGGCTGCCCCGGTGCGGTGTCGACTCTGACCCAGGCCTCCTCCAGCGAGCCCGACCAGTCGATATTCGCGTTCATCGTGACACGGCGGAATCTGTCCGTGGTCACGGCCTGGCCTGTGCTGTCGGTGATGAATTGCCCGGTCGAAAGGCTCCCCTTGACGTAAACCGTGAACTTCGCCCGGGTGTTGGATGAGGTGGGACGAATCCAGGCCTCCATTTCATAAGCGCCCCGATCGATCCGCCCCAGCAGGGACTGTGCCGGACCGGCCGAGGCGCCGGATCGACCATGCACCCACAGACAGCGGCTCCCGGCGTAAACCGGGCTGGTTTCGATGACGAGTTCGCAGCCGTTCATGGCCGACCACTTGGAGACGCCGCGTTCGAAGCCGGGGTTGCTCAGCAGGTTGGCGGGATTCGCGACCGGAGCCCTCAGCAGAAAGCTGATGATCCGCGTCGTTTCCTCGCGTGGATCGGCCATGGTCCTGACGCCCCGTCCGTAAACCCGCACCGGCGGATTGATCTGGCCGGCGAACTCGGGTTCGGGCACGATTTTCCACGTGAAGCGACCGTTGCCCAGTTGCCTTTCGGTCATATACGTATTCGGGGGAACGTTCGCTCGCCATCCGGGATCCGTCGAGATGGTCTGCACCGCGGTTTCCGCACCCGCAAACGCCAGCAGACGGGCCTCGGCGGCGTGGGCGACCTGTTCGGCGGTCCGCAGGCGGACCCGCCCGGCCCACACCGCCGCCAGGCTGATGGCCGAAACGATCGCCGCGACGACCACGACCGCGACGTACGCAGTGCCCGGTCGGGCGGCGGCATGACTGCGGCACCCGCTCATCGTCGCACCTCAACGGTCTGGTTGACCGTGGCCAGACCTCCCCGCCCGTCGATGACCGTCAGCGTCACGACGTAGGCCCCCTCGACGGCGTAGGCGTGCGTGACGGTGCGCCCCCCGGCAACGGCGCCGTCGCCGAAGTCCCAGAGGAAGGTCAGCGTGCCGCTGTCGACGGGATCCGGATCGCCGGAGGCCCCGGCGTCGAAGAACACGCTCAGATCGGCCGAGCCGGAGACAACCTGCCAGGTGAAGGCTGCGGAAGGAGGACTGTTACCGTCCGAACTCGACGACGGAGGATTGCTCAGCGTGCTGAAAGCGGCCGTCCTCAGTGCCGTCAGCGAGGCGACTTCGGCCCCGCGGCGGCGGACGGTCACGGTGATCCGCTTGACGCCCAGGTCGCTGCCGGCGTTGGTCATGGGGTTATCCGGTTGGCACCAGGCCACGGCCACCGACTCCTCCCAGCCGTCCAGGCCCGACAGGACCGCGCCGGCCTTGTTCTGCGGGGGGCCGGCGTTCCAGCCGTGGTAGTCGTCGACGTCGTCGAAGTCCCTGCGGGTGGCCGGGTTCTCGTCGGCCTCAGGGCCGAATACCGGGCCGGCTCCCGGGTCGATATAGGCCTGCTGGAGGATTTCGGTCATCAGCGCGGCGGCGTGGAGCCCGCCGGCGACCCGATCGGCGATAATGGAGCCGGTCCGCGCCGCCCGACCGGCGGCCGAGACCGCGGCCACCATGAGCAGTCCGACGATCACCGAGGCGATGGTCGCCTCGACCATCGACAGGGCCCGGCGTCCTGCGGCCGTGCGGCCACGCGCCGGACACCGGGAGGGCGGACGTCGGACGGTCGCGGAACTCAAGGCACCTCCGCCACGCGGATGGACAGATCGTCGACCTCGCCGGCCCCGGGCACCTCCGGGTACAGCACGGCGGACTTGTCGGCCGTGGCCATGGCGATCCGGGCATAGCCGAACGTGCCGCGTTCGATCTCGTTGACGCGAATGTTGACCAGATCGCGCTGGGGATCGATCAACAGGCGCAGCTCCACGAAATCAGGCGGCAGATAACGCACATCGGTCAGCAGCTCCTCGGTGCTCCAGTCCGGACGATGGGACACCCTCAACGTCTGACCGCCCTGGCCGTCGGGCACGACCGACGCCTCGATCACCGCGCAGCTGAGGGCGTCCCAGTCGGCATGGAGGCGGAAGCTCAGCGCCCCGGAGGTCGCGCGGAAACGCAGTTTCACGATGGTCAGCCCGGCGAAATCATTGGCGGGGAGCGTCTGCAGGGCGTTGTCCACCCGCCAGACGCCGTTGACCAGCGAGGCGGGATTGATCATGCCGCTGCTCACGCCGAAATCGGGAATGCCGTTGCCGTTCCGGTCTTCGCATGGATGGACGCTGAAATCCGCCTCCCAGATGCCGCTGAGCAGCTCCGGCCCGTTCAGCAGTGCCGCCGCGGCGGAGGCGGAGGCACGACCGGAAGGCGCGTCCCCGGTACTCACCGCGGCGATGACCGACGCGGCCGCGCGTCGCGAGGCGGCGATCGGCGGTCCCTGCAGCCACCAGTAGCCGCGGACCTCGTGCTGAAGAACATAGTCCGGCTCGAAGGCCCAGCTCGAGCCGCCGTTGTTGGAAAAGGTCATGGATCCGTTGCGGTCCCGGGCCTGGTCGTCGTAGCGCAGCTCTGCGGCCGGCGAGCCGCTGCCGGTCAACCCCCGAAAGCAGATGCAGACCCCGGCTTCCGGCGACCGCCTGGCCACGTCGTTGAAATCGACCGTGAACCAGCTTCCCAGGCCGCGCAAGGTGTTTTCCGGGATCGAAACGCCCGCCAGTGTCACCGTCGAAGGGCGAATGCCGACGCCGGGTTCGCGCAGCTCGACCCGCAACGTCTCGGTGTCGGGCGGCTTGTTGCCGGCCAGGAATCGAACGCGGGCCGGACGCCAGGCCACGGCCCCGGGCGGCAGAGTCGGCTCGACGTACTGGCTGACATGTCGCAGGTGATCGATGGTCCACTTCTCCGGATCGTTCAGCGGATCGGTGGGCACCACGGGGTAACCGGCCAGCAACTGGAGCGTCGGGGATTCCGTCGCGGCGCCGGGAAAGGTCTCCTGCGTCGTCCGCAGCAGCAGGGCCAGCGAGAACTGCCGCACGTCGGTCAGGACGGTGGCGACCGCCCCGCCGCTGATCTGCCGGGTCAGGGGGTCCCCGGGGGTCCCCGACCAGGCATAACGGATCCACTCGGGCCGGCCGTCGCCGTTGCGATCCGGCACCGCGAACGTGGTGGCGGTGTCGGTGTGATCGAGGAACCACGTCGCCAGCCTCAGGTCCTCCAGCAGGCCGTCCAGGGCGGCGGCGGCCCGGACCGTCCGTTCCAGCCGGCTTTGCGGGCCGGGCAGCGATCGCGACGCGATAACCACCGCCGAGGCCAGCCCGACCAGCAGCACGCTCATCACCGCCATGCCGACCATCAGCTCGACAAGCGTGAACGCCCGCCGGCAGGCCGGGGCGGCCCATTTCCACCGCCCGGACCGGAGCCGTCCGGTCGAGCCGCGCGGCGCATACCGCCCGCCCGCGTCGATCGGGGTCAAACCGCCCGCGCGGGCCTCGTGCCGCCGCATCCGTAATGTCCGATGATCCACGCTCATCCCGGGTACTCAGTTGACCGCCGTGGGCTCCGGCGGAACGGTGGCGTTGCCCGTCTGCGGATCGACGGTCACCGTCCTGGTATAGCCGCCCACGCGGATCGTCACCCCCCCGCCGCTGTCGGGAGTGCCGAATCCGTCAAAGACGATGGTGGCGTCTCCGCCGAAGTCCACGGCGATGATGGACGCCCCATAGGGAGCGCGCCCCAGCTCCACGGTATAGTCGTCCGACGAACCCGGTCGATCCGGATGGGGCACGCCGGGCAAGCGGTAGAGGGCCCCCGCCGGATCGAAAACCACGGAGCGATACCCGGAGGCCGCCCGGGCCCGCTGGCGGGCCAGCTCGAGGTCGGCGACCACCCGCCGGGCCGCGACATCGACACGATGCCGGGCGTCGGCCGAACCGAACCGCGGCACCGCCACCGCCGCCAGCACGGCCATGATCACCAGCACCACGAGCATCTCGATCAGCGTGAGGGCAAGCCGCCACGGCGGCGGGCGGATCGGGAATCTCCGGCGACTGGCGTTCATCCGGCCTGTCTCGGGCGATGCGGCGCGGCTCCGGCGGGTTCATCGACCCACCCCGCACAGCGGCGGCGCCTGTTCTCCATCATCGGCCGACTTCCCCCGCGAATGCGGCTTCGGGCCGACCCGGACGGCCCGGACACACGGATGTACGCCCGATAACCCGCGGCCGGCGGGCTTGCGGAACGGTGGAAAGCCTTCGCCGAACACCGGTTGCGGCGCCCGGAGGTCCACTTCCGATTTTGCCGGATAAATCAGTCGTGAGAGCCCCTCTGACCGCCGATAACACGGGCCGTAGGGAGGAATCCATGTCCGTATCGCAACCTCCGCTGCAGCGGCCGCGGGGCCGGGCGATCCTGGGCGGTCTGGTCGTCGGCGTGATGATCGGACTGGTGGCCGACAACGTCCTGCAGCCGACTCTGCTGCAGTCGGCGGTGGCTCAGATTCCGGACTCCGGTCTGCAACGCAACGAAATGATCGCCCGGCTGGACCGCATCGATCAGTCGCTGGCGGCGGTCCTGGACCTGCTCCGCCAGGGCACGATCAGGGTGGAGGTGGTCGAGTCGGGCCGCAAGCCGGCCGAGCCGGCCGCGGGTTCCAGGACGGCGACGCCGCCGGGGCGCAGGCCGGTCGAGCGAACGGACCGACCCGCCGTGAGGTAGACGCAGGGATGCGCGGACTGAAGTTCAACCTGATGGCCTTGCTGCTGGCCCTGCTGGCCGCGGGACTGGGCCGGGACGGAGCCGCCCAGACGCCCGAAGCGACCGTGCAGGAGCCGGCCGCGGGCGGATCGGCGGGCGCGAGCGACAAGCTGCTGTCCGCCCTGCGCAGAATGATCGAAGCCCGCAACCCCGCACCCGGGCCCGAGTCGTCGGCCCGGTCCGACGAGGCCCCCATGCCGCCGGATTCCGACGAGCCCGCGCCGCCCCCCGGATCGCCGCCGCGCGGGTCGGTGGCCGTCGGTCCCGACCTGCGCGTGGAGATGCACGTCACCGACGTGCCGCTGGGCGACGTGCTGCGCATGCTGTCGGTCCAGAGCCGCCGGAACATCGTCGCCAGCCCCAACGTCGCCGGCACGGTGACCGCCGACCTCTTTGACGTCTCCTTCGAGGAGGCCCTGGCCGCGGTGCTCATGCCCAACGGCTGCACCTATGTCGAGGAAGGACGCTTCATCTACGTCCAGACCCTGGCCGAACAGGCCGCCGCCCGGACTTCGGCCCGTCGCGAGACCCAGGAAACGCGGGTCTTTCACCTGAACTACGTATCCACCCGCGACCTCGAGCCGGTGATCAAGTCGGCCCTGAGCGAGGAGGGGCGGATCGTCTCCGTGCCGCTGTCCACCGGCGGAACATCCTCGTCCTCCTCGGGCACCGACACCGCCAGGACCATGAACCTGACCGGTCCGGATGTCATCGTCGTTTCCGACACCCCCAGCCGCCTGCGCGAGGTGGAGCGGCTGATCCGCGAGCTGGACACCAGACCCCGGCAGGTGCTCGTGGAGGCCACGATCCTGCGGGCCCAGCTCAACGAGGCCAACTCGCTGGGCATCGACTTCAACATGCTCTCGGGCGTCAACTTCCAGACGCTGAACTCCGTCTCGCCGGGCATCACCGAGCTGAACACCGGCCTGCTGCCGCGGCCGGAGATGGTCAATACCAACATGACCTGGCGCACGGACTTCAACAACCTCGTGCCCAACGGCGGGTTCACCTTCGGCGTGATCAAGGACAAGGTCGCGGTGTTCATCCGGGCCCTGGAGCAGATCACCGACACCACCGTGGTGGCCAACCCCAAGGTGCTGGCCCTCAACCGTCAGCAGGGCGAGGTGATCGTCGGCCGGCGCGACGGCTATCTGACCACCACGGTCACCGAGACGGTGGCCACGCAGACCGTCGAGTTCCTGGAGACCGGAACCCAGCTGCGGTTCACGCCCTTCATCGGCAACGACGGCCACATCCGCATGGAGATCCACCCGGAGGACAGCAGCGGCGGGCTGAACGAGTCCAACCTGCCGTTCAAGCGGACCACCGAGGTGACCACCAGCATCGTGATCCGCGACGGCCACACCATCCTCATCGGCGGACTGTTCCGCGACGCCACCCAGACCAATCGCAGCCAGGTGCCCTATCTCGGCAGCCTTCCCGGCGCCGGAACCCTTTTCGGCACCACCACCGACCAGACCGGCCGCGAGGAAGTCATCATTCTGCTGACCGTCCACATCGTCAAGGACGACGAAACCTACGCGCAGTTGGGCGCCGAGCAGGCCGCGGAAATCGAGGCGGTACGCGCCGGTCTGCGCCGCGGACTCATGCCCCAGGGCCGCGAGCGACTGGCCGTGGCCCACTACGAGTGGGCCCTCGAGCACCGCCGCGCCGGGCGCCTGGACAAGGCCCTGTGGGATGCGCGCATGGCGCTGCATCTCAAGCCCGGCTACCTGCCGGCCCTGCAGCTCAAGGAGGAACTGACGGCCGAGAGTCTCTCGGAGGACGAGGGCGGCATCGTACGCGACTTCATCGTGCGACGGCTGCAGGGCGCCGGACCGGGCCGTCCGCCGGCGACCGCGCCGGAGGAGGAGATGCCGTGAGGCGCGTCGCGGGAATCGGCCTGTGGCTGCTGCCGGCCGCGTTGCTCCTGACGGGCTGCGCCGCCGGCGAAAAACACAAGACCGCGCGCGAAGAGGGCGAGCAGCGCTGGCGGGAGGTCCGGGCCCGGATCAAGCTTCAACTCGCCCAGCGCAGCTTCGAGGCCCGGCAGCTTCAGGCCGCCTCCGAACAGTGCGCCGAAGCCCTGGCGCTGGATGCCGCATGCCTGGATGCCCACCTGCTGATGGCCCGCATTCAGCTGGAGGAAGGCGAACTGAGCCGGGCTCAGGCCTCGGTCGAGGCCGCCGCAGCCCTGGCCCCCGAAGCTGCCGCGGTTCATCACCTTCGCGGCCTTCTGGCCGAGCGGCGCGGCGATCTGGCGTCCGCCGCCGACTGGCAGGCCCGGGCCTCATCGGCCGATCCGGACAACCTCGATTACCTGCTGGTCTACGCCCAGGTGCTCATGCGCCAGGGGCTGTTCGAACAGGCGGCACAGGCCCTGACGCCCCGCCTGGCCGATTTCGACCAGGACCCGGCCATCCATGTGCTCATGGGGCAGACGGCCGCCATGCTCGGTCGCCGCGACGAGGCCGCCCGACGCTACGCGGCCGCGCTGCGCTTGCAGCCGGAGAACCGGCTGCTGCGCGAGGAGGCCGTCGAGGCCCTGCTGGCCGACGGACGGTGCGAAGAGGCCGTCCGGGCGGCCGAGCCGCTGATTGGGCGGAATGTCGAACCGTTCCCCACCGCCGTCGTCGCCCGACTCGTCGCCGGCCTGCTCGAGCGCGACCGGGCCGATGAGGCCGTACGGCTGCTGCGCAGGGCCACCGGGGTACGTCTCTCGGACCCGCTGCTCTGGAGACTGCTCGCCCAGGCCTGCCTGGCCGCCGGCGACATCGATGGCGCCGCCGATCCCATCGCCCGGGCCATGGCCCTGGACGGCGGTTCGCCGGATACCCGGCTGCTGCTGGCGTACCGGTTGCTGCTGGCCGGCCGGGCGCGCGACGCCGCTCGCGAGGCTCTGGCCCTGACCGCCACACCGACGGCCGCGCCGGCGGCCCGGGCGATTCTCGAGGCCGCTGCGGCCGCGAATTCGGCATCTTCGGTCCGCGCCGATCGGGCCGGACACCCCGGCGAATGCCGACCCCTGGTCCAGGGCCCTCAACCCTAGTCTTTCCCGTGCACCCTCCTCACCACCGTCGATCGAGCCGGACCTGTTCCGGCCCGACGGCGGTGGTTTGTGCGCCGGACCGGCGGTCCGCGTTCCTGCGGCTGTCGGCTCGCCCCGCCCCCGGCTATACTGGCTGGCGATCGCCGCGACCGCGTGCCATGCGGGGTCGGGGCCCCGGGAATCGCGGACGTCGGGTATTCAAGGGGGTCAGGCCATGGCGCTGCTGTCGGCCGCCATGCGGGACGAGATCGAGCGTCGCAAGGAGTGCATCCGCCGCGTCTGGGACTACCGGCCGGTGGACCACATCCCGGTCATGCTGCGGGTGGAATCCAACCCATGGGGCTACACCACGCGTGACCACTTCCTCGACGGGGACAAGCAGTTCCGGCTGGAGCTGGAAAAGGTCAGGCTTTCGCTGGAAATGGTCCCGGACGATTACATCCCCTCGATGCGTCCGGACGTGGGCTGCGTCGTCATCGAGAGCGCCCTGGGGGGCGAGGTGGTCTTCGGCGATAACGCGGAGCAGACGTGCACCATCCGCCGACCCCTTCTGGCAAGCATCGATGAGGCCTACCGGCTCAAGCCGCCGGATCCGTGGAGCGACGGCCTGGTGCCCGAGGGACTGCGGCGGGTCCGCAGCTTCGTCGAGCGGACCGACGGCCAGGTGCCGGTCTCCTGCCTGGACATGGGCGGGGCGATGAACGTCGCGTTCACGCTGCTGGGCAGCGAGGCCTGCCTGACCGCCATGGTCGAGGCCCCCGAGGCCCTCGAATACTTGGCCGGCTTCATCACCGACGTGTTCATCCGCTTCGCCGAGGCGACCATCGAGGCGGCCGGCGGAATCGATCACGTGACCTGCACCGACTTTCCCTACTGGTGGCATCCCGAAGGCCGCAAGGGCCACTGCTCCGACGACATCTCGGCCATGTACTCCCCGGCGTACTTCAACCGCTTCAGCAAGCCCTTCAACAACCGGATCTTTCAGCGCTTCGGCGGCGGCATGCTCCACAACTGCGGCCCCAATCCCTGCGCCGGCGAGTACCTCAGCCACGACCCGCCGATCCGGGCGGTGGACCTGGCCTACCGGTTCTCCAGGGGAGACCTGCCGGCATTCCGCAAGGCCTTCAAGGGCCGGGGCGTCATCTACTTCGAGTTCACCGGCACGCCGGCCGAAAACCTGGCCGACTACCGCCACGTCATGGAGGCGCTGGCCCCGGATGTCATCGCCATCCCCTGCCTGACCTGCGGCCCCGACGACGACGTCCGCGGCATTTACGAGGCGTTTCTGGCCGTCGCCCGGGAGTACGCGGCCCGCATGGAGTGGCAGGCCCCCTGAAAGCCGCGGCCGCCCTGGTACGCTCCGGGACGCGACCCGGACCGGCCGAGACGATCATCTCCAGCAGAGGATGGATGTTGCCGTCGGAGTGCTTGACGCAGAAGGCCCCCTCCTCGTGGATCAGCTCGATCATCCGCCCCAGCCTGCGCCGTCGGCGTCGAGGCGGTCCATGCAGTCGGCTGCGTCGATGCAGCCGGGCACCGCCGCCCGCGCGACCTTTTCATCGACCACGAATTCCGGCGCCGGCACCCGGTCGGGCATCCGGCGACCCAGGGCGGCAAAAACCCTCTGGGGGAGTTCATCTTCGCGGCTCCGGAACCCGGCGGGCGGTGAAGCCTCTCAGTCGAACAGCCGCTTTCTCGGGTCGATCAGGCTCCAGGCCACCGCGCCGATCAGGAACAAGGCGCCCGTCAGGCACAGCGGGGCATCCCAGCCTCCCGCGCCCCTGGCCAGGCTGATCACCACGATCGGGCTCAGCAGGCTGCCGATCTGCCCGGAGGTGTTCATCATCGCGCTGAGCACGCCGGCGTGCTCGCCGGCCACGTCCAGGCAGGTCGCCCACGAGGGGGCCAGCGAAAACATGCTCGCCGCCACCGCCACGGCGATCAGTCCGCCGGCCAGCATCCCACGGTCGGTCGTCGCCGCCAGGATCATCGCCAGCCCGGCCACCGCGTAGGCCGCGCCGCCCACGAACGTCCGCCCGACTCTCCTTCTGCATCGAGCCGACGAAACCGCGGCCCGACAGGTGATCATGGCCAGCACGGTGGCCAGCATGACCACAACATAGCGCGCGCGGGTCGGACGGACGGCCTCTGCGGCCGGCTCAGGTCTGTCAGATGCCATCTCCAGGGCTCTCCCGCCGGCGAATCCGCGCCGGCCGATATCGCCCTCTCCATTCCCGCCGCTGCCCTCCCCGACAGGTCGTGCACCTCCCGGCGCCGGCCCGTCACCGGTCCGCGTCGATGCCCAGCACGTTCACCACCGGGCGCTCGCGCCCGTCGCTGGGCTGATTCAGAATGGCCATACCGTTGCCGGACGACTCGCGGACCGCCATGACCGAGCTGCCCCCGCCGTCGAGGTTCAAAGCCCGGTCGCAACCCAGCCGAATCATCTCGGCCGCCAGCTCCGCGTAGGTCATGCCGATCGACACCCCCGGCCGGCGCCCGTCCACCACCAGAATGACCAGCTTCCGGCCGCCCTCGTCCAGCCCCACAACGGTGCGCGGGTGGCGATCCCTGTTCTCGTGAGTCACCGGCCGGCCGTCCTCGACCAGCATCACGTTGCCGGCGATGACCTGCAGGGCATCCTCCGGCGGCCGGGCGACTATCTCGATCGACACACGATTGCCCTTTCGGACGACCAGACAGGGCCGCCTGTCCTTCGACACGGACCACACCCTGCCATCGCTGACCGCCGGCCCGACGGCGTTCGCCCAGACGTCCGGGCGGTAGGCCGGCAGCGTCGTCTGCCCCTGCATCTCCCTGCGAACGCTGAAGAAATCACCGTTGACCACCAGCTCCAGCCCTTCCCGGGCGGCCACGCGCGTCGGAGCCGCCAGCGTGGCCTCCCATTCGCCGGGACCGTCCGGGTCCGGCCCGCCCGGGCAGACCCGAACGGCGATCCGGGGGTGCCGCAGGTCGATTTCGGCAACGAAAAGCCGCATCGGCGGGTCCTGGCGGACCTCACGGCTCAGAACGATGCCGTCGTACGGACGACTGGCCGGAGCCTCGGCTCGCGCGACAGCCGACGCAAGCGGCAGCCACGCCAGCAGGACAACGGCGGAACGGCGAAGTCTAAGGGAGTTCATTCGAAGGCTTTTACCACAGACCGGCGGCGGGCTCCAGCAGCCGCGGCACAAACGCCAACCGCGCCCGGGCGACCTGCCTGAATCATGCCGGTCCACCCGTATCCGACGGGCTGCTCAGTCCTCCATGAAGACGAACCGCGGCCGGCCGGTAGGGCCGGGGTCGCCGTACTTGGCCCCCGGTCCGGTGCGGTGGGGATCGCGTTGGATGTCCTCGCCGCCCAGACCGTTCCAGAAGCGGTTGTCCCGGTAAACCTGGATGGGCTCCATCATCTCCATGTGCCCGTCGGCGAAACAGAGGTTGGAACGCCCCCGGTGGCGAGTGGAGATGTATGTGCGACGCCACTTCGAGGCCCAGGGTTCGTGCACGCCGCCGCTGTAGGTGTGCTCGCTGAATAGCGGGATATACGTCGGATCCAGCGTATAGCCGTGGTTGCCCAGCATCTCGGGGTCGTTCACGCCGGAAACGTGCGGGCGCAGCCAGCCGGTGCCGTCCGAGTCGCCGAAGGCGATCGTCCGGGCGGGAGCCCGCACGCTCTTGACCGGAAACCGCTCGAACGGCGCCGTCGGCGAGACGGCGTTGTCCCGCCCGCTGCCGAGGTATTTGTAGTTGTAGCCGTAGGAGTTGTTGCGATCGACCTCCCAGTTCGGCACCGAAGGACACCCCTGCACTCCGTAACCGCCGAGCATCCGGGCCATGGCGTTGAACCAGCGAATCCGCAGCTCCCCGCCGGCCGACTTGAGGATCCACTGATGGGCCGGAAACATGCCGTGCTGATGCAGGTACATGGTCATGCCGGTGCCCAGCTGGCGGAGGTGGGCGGCGCAGCGGGTCGCCCCGGCCTGTCGCCGGGCGCTCTGCAGGGCCGGGAGCAGGATTGCGGTAAGCCCGGCGATGACGGCCGAGACGACCAGAAGCTCGATCAGCGTGAAAGCCGGAAACCCCCGGCCGTGTCGGATCTGCGACATGATCAACTGTGCCTCCTGGCGCGGGGGCAACCGGCAACAGGGCCCTCGTTGAAATTGCACTCGGCAAGTCGGATCTTACAGGCCCGCGGCCAGGCGATAAACGGACGGTTCGCGGCTGCGACCAAAGGTCCTCTCGGCCCTCCCGTCGGCCGTCCGTCTCCTGCGGTTCGCTGGTTGGACGAGGCCAGCATGGCTTGCGGCGGAAAGCCCGGACGGGTAGAAAGGAGGTCCGGCGGCGGACGCACTGGCGATGGCGTTCGCCCGGGACGAGTCTGCGGCCCGGCCGGGGGCGTGTCGGCCGACCCGACGAAACGACCCGCAGGACACACCACGCCGGGAGAAACATGAGATGAGAACCGCTCCGAGCATTCCTCTGTTTTCGGCCTCGGCGATCGTCGCGGGGTTGCTGCTGGGCACGACGGCCTGCGACCAGAGCAAACCGCCGGCCCCGAAACCCGCTGCCGAGACCCCCAGGGCCGCGACCGAGACGACGCCAATCAAAGTGCCCCTGGGCCTGCCGGAACTCGAGATCCCGGCCGACAACCCCATGACCGAGGCCAAAATCGAACTGGGCCGGCTGCTCTACTTCGACACCCGCCTGAGCAAGGACGGCACCATCTCCTGCGCCACCTGCCACGATCCGAAGATGGCCTGGGCCGAACACAAGCCCACCAGCGGGGGCATCAACGACCAGAAGGGCGACCGCAACGCCCCCACGGTGATCAACGCCGCCTACATGACCTCCCAGTTCTGGGACGGCCGGGCCGCGACCCTCGAGGAGCAGGCCCTGGGCCCGATCGAGAACCCCATCGAAATGGGCAACGAGATGACCAACGTCATCCAGGCCGTCGCGGGCATCGAGGACTACAAGACGCGCTTCCGGGAAGTCTTCGGCACCGAGGTCACCGCCGACGGCATCGCCAGGGCCATCGCGGCGTTCGAACGCACGGTCCTCAGCGGCAACTCGCCCTACGACCGCTACAAGGCCGGCGATCAGAACGCCCTCAACGAGGCCCAGAAGCGCGGCATGTCCCTGTTCATGGACAAGGCCGCCTGCGT
>CALLOB010000048.1 GCA_938005315.1 uncultured Phycisphaerae bacterium | reverse complement strand
CGGACGCGACGGAGCCGGAGACGGACGCGACGGAGCGCGTCCCTCCGAAGGTCGCAAATTCCGTTCAGGTCGCAAACAGCCCCGCCCAAGCTCTCACGCACCCGGTCCGGCGCATGGTGGCGTGGCGGTCTTGAAATCCGCCGTCGCGCCGGTACGCTCTGACTCGATGGGAGCCGCCGGGCAGGTGCAAAGGCCGCGCGAACCTGCCATGGCCCGCGCTCGATCGCCGGCGGGGTTCCCGGCAGGAAGGAGAAACGCCATGCAGGCAGGTGCATCCGAGAGTCGAAGGGATTTCCTGGTCCGATCGGCCGGACTGGCCGCGGCGGCGGGTCTGGCTGCGGTCGGGGCGGGGTGCGGCGCGAGCGCCGGCCGGTTCAACCGCGGTCCGGCGGTCAGCGTGGCCGAAGGCCCCACGCCCCGGCGCATCGGGGCCGACGACACCATCCGCTTCGGGCTCATCGGCATCGGTGGACATGGCCGCTACGACCTTTCCCGGCTGCTGACGCTCAAGGGCGTCGAGGTGAAGGCCGTGGCCGATCCGGATCCCGAGAACCTCCGGCAGGCCGTCGAACTGGTCAAGAAGGCCGGCGGGGGGGACATCGATACCTACGACGGCTTCGACGACTGGAAGAACAAGCTCCTGGCCCGCGACGACATCGACGCGGTCTTCACGGCCACGCCGTGCTACCTGCACGGGCCGATCCACCTGGCCTGCTTCGCGGCCGGCAAGCACTTCTACGGCGAAAAGCCCATGTGCATCGAGGCCTCGGAGGCCGACGCCCTGGTTGGCGCCCAGCGCCGCAACCCGCACGTCAAAGGGCAGATCGGCTTCCAGCGCCGCGGCAGCCGGCTGTACGCCGAGGGCATCCGCCGGATCCGCGAGGACGAGATCGGCGGGATGATCGACGGCCGCGGGGCGTGGAACAACTCCTGGGGGCCGCTGGGACTGCCTCACGAGAAGGCTTCGACCTGGCCGGGGCGGATCTGGCTGGGCCGGACGAAGTACAGCGGCGACTGGATGCTCGAGCAGGCCTGCCACACCTGGGACGTATTCTGCTGGGCCGCCGGCAGCATGCCGGTCGCGGCCTCGGGCGTGGGGCGCAGGGATATCTACAGGGATCTGGACCCCGAGCGCGACGTGACCGACTTTTACTTCGCCCACCTGGAGTTTCCCAACGGCCTGCTGGTGGACTTCGAGCACAGCTGGATCTGCCCGAAGACCGACGGACAGGAGCGGTTCAACGGCGTGTTCGAGCGCATCGCGGGAAAGAAAGGCGGCATCGACCTGGGCGCGGGGCTGTTCTTCCCCCGCGAGCCGAAGGACGGCAGGAACGAACCGATCAACTACCGTCCCGAGGAGGGCTGCCACTACACCGCATCGCTGCAGGCGTTTCTGGACGCGATCCGCAACGATACGCCGGTGGTCTGCGGCGTCGAGGAGGGGCGGATGGCGACCTACACCGGTCTGCTGGTCCGCGAGGCGGTCTACCGCGGGCGGCGTGTGGAGATGAAGGAGCTCATGTGACCGGCGTGGCGGCCGGAGCCGGGGCCGCAGCAGGCCCCGCCCGCGCCGGGACGATCCGGCGGGCCGCAAAACGGCCGTTGCCGGCTCATGGATAGGCATACGCCAGCAGTTCGTCGTGCTGGCGGAAGTCCGGCGGGTCCACCGACCGGTCGAGATCGATCTCGCCGCCGTTGAGGAAGCCCAGGTCCTCCCGGCCGAACATGGTCAGGCGGAGGTTCTCGTTTTTCGCCAGGTCGATCGGCGGGCGGAGCTCCCTGCGGGGCAGGCGTTTACCGTTCTCGTCGAAGGCCACGAGCACCGTCGGCCGGAACGGCTGTTTGCGGTTGTGCCGCGTGACCACGGCGTACTGGCCGGTGCTGAGCCGGACCTTCGCGCCGATGGGGAACGGCTGCACCAGGCTCATCAGGATCTTGACCAGCGCCGCGTCATACTGTTTCCCGGCTCCCTGGGTGAGCATCTCCCACAGCACCCGGGCCGGCGACTTCGCCCGGGCATAGACCTTGTCGCTGGTGGCCGCGTCGAAGGCGTCGGCCACCCGGACGATGCGGCTGAAGACGTGCTGCTTGTGGCCCGGCAGCCTCAGCGGATAGCCGCTGCCGTCGGTCTGCTCGTGGTGGGTGCGCACCACCATCTTGACCAGGGCGTCGGCGTCCGGCGGCAGCAGCGACTCGCCGAACAGCGGGTGCTCCCGGATCCTGCGGCGGTCCTCCTCGTCCAGCGGCTCGTTCTGTTCGTAGACGTGGGCGATGCGCAGCATGCCGATGTCGTGAAGCAGGGCTCCCACGGCCAGCGGGGTGAGGTTCATGCCGTAGCGCACCGCGAGGCTCCTGGCGGCGGTCAGGCGGACGCGTTCGCGATAGACGTACTCGCGGACGGCGTTGCCGATCAGCAGGCTGAGGTAGAACACGTTGGCGGCGTGTTCCTGCAGGTAGCCGGACCAGTCCTCCGACCGCGTGAGGATGGCCGCGGTCACGGGGTGTTCGGCCAGGTAGCTGATGACCGAGGCGATCGCCTGCTGCAGGCCGGCCAGGTCGGAGGCGTCCAGGGCGGTGCGGCTGCTGAGCTTGTGCCGCACGCTGCTCATGAGCCGGCTCATGCGGCGGTTGACGGTCGCGGCGACCTCGTCGTTGGCGCCGTCGTCCTCGAACTCCCCGAGTTCATCGAGGATCGGGTCGCCGATCCGGACGCGAAGATCCGGGAAACGCCGCCGCAGCGAGTTGATCTCCCACTCCTCCAGCGTCTTGCCGGCCGGCAGCACCACCTGATTGCCGCGCAGCAGGGCCTGGAACAGGCGCATGCCCGGTTCGAGCTCATCGACATGCAGGATGACGGGCATGACCGGCCGTACCCTTTCTGGTCCTGTCGCCGGAACGCCGGCCCCGCCGACATGGGCGCAGGGTCTGACGCGGGCCCCGGCGCCGGGGGAGCCGCACCCGCCGGGTCGGAGGCCTCGGCTTTTTTCAATATGCGATACGGGTTCCCCACAGGCTTGGCGATCCCGGCGGAAATCAGGCCACTGTGGGAATCAGAGACGGCAGACCGGCGCCGTTCCGCGGGATTATCGGGCGGTCGGCGGACCGGCGGAGGCAGGTCCGATGTCCACGACGTACACCTCGTCGATCCGCTCGGGGGCGACGCGGGGCTCGACCAGCAGGTCACACAGCAGCGGCTTCTCGCCGGCGCTGCGGCGCAGCCGGATCTCGCTGACGTGTCCGATCACCATCGCCACCGGCAGGCGCGGGTCGCGGGGGTCGCAGGTCACCAGGTCGCCGGTCTGGATGTGCCCCTGGGCGACCAGCCGGGCGTCGATCTCCTCGATCCGCATGCGGCCGTTTCCGGCCCCGACGAGCAGGAAGTTGGCGGGCACACGCGGGTCGGCGGGATCGGCGACCGGCGCGCCGCCGGCCGGGCGGGTGATGTGGACCCGGATGCCCCGCTGGCCGATGCGGTCGCTCAAGAGCACCACGCGGGAGGTGAAGGGCGACTCCTGCTCCACCCAGCCGATGAGGCTCTCGCGGGCCAGCACGGCGGCGTCGGCCGGGAGGTGCTCGGACCCCTGGGGCTGGACCACCAGACGGGTGGCCACCCAGCTGCCGGCCTGCACCCCGGCCCGCGAGCCGCGGTTGAGCTTCAGTCCGTCGCGCGAAGGCACCGCGTCGCGGGCCACGACCGAGGCGGGAATCAGCCGGGCGTGACGCGGGAATCCCGCCAGATTGCGTATGCCGGTCAGTTCGGCCAGGGTGGTCCGCAAACGGGCGGCTTCCTCGCTCAGCGCCGCAGCCTGGTTTTCCAGGGCCACGCGGCTCAACGACTCGTCGACGGAAGCCTGACGCGGCCCGTCTCCGCCCGGAGCGAACCCTTTGCCGCCGGTGACGAGCCGGGCCGCCCGAGCCGCCGGCTCCTGGACGAACGCCAGCAGCTGCGTGGGACTGGTCCCCGAGCGCCACCGCTGGGGCGGGATCAGCAGAACCGCTCCGGCCAGCACCATCAGGGCCGCAAACAGCGTGCTTCCGCCCGGCTGGAGGATCCCGCGATGCCTCATGTCCCGCGTCCGTTTCCCGAAGCCCCAGCGCGGCCCGGTCGCCGCCCCGGCGGCCGTTGATCAGAAGTCATCCTCGTCCGACTCGAGCGTGGCCTTCCAGGCGTTGAGGTTCTCCAGGAAGATGCTGGTGCCCCGGGCCACGCAGGTCAGCGGGTCGTCGGCCACGCGCACGCTGAGTCCGACGGTCTGGCTGATCACCGTGTCCAGACCGCGCAACAGCGCCCCTCCGCCGGCCATGCACACGCCGGTTTCGACCAGGTCGGCGGCCAGCTCCGGTTCGGCCTTCTCGAGCACCCGGACCACGGCCTCGACGATCAGCCCGATCGGTTCCTTGAGGGCCTCGCGGATCTCCTCGCTGCTGACGATCGTCTTGCGCGGCAGCCCGCTGATCATGTCCCGGCCGCGGACCTCCATGGTGAGCTCCTGCTGGAGCGGCGCGGCCGAGCCGATCTGGATCTTGATCCGCTCGGCGGTCTGCGGGCCGACCATCATGTTGTAGGTCCGCCGCATGTAGCCGATGATCGCCTCGTCCATGTCGTCGCCGGCGATCCGGATGGACTCGCAGGTGCTGATGTCGGCCAGCGACAGGATCGCAACTTCGGTGGTGCCCCCGCCGATGTCGAGAATCATTGACGCCCGCGGTTCGGCCACCGGCAGCCCCGCCCCGATCGCAGCGGCCATCGGTTCGGGCACCAGGTACACCCGCCGGGCCCCGGCGCGCTCCGCGGAGTTGTACACCGCCCGCTTCTCCACGGCCGTGATCCCGGACGGCACCGCGATCACCACCCGCGGACGCACAAAGGATCGCCGACCGTGAACCTTGCGGATGAAGTAGCTGAGCATCGCCTCGGTGATGTCGAAGTCGGCGATGACCCCGTCCTGGAGGGGGCGGATGGCGCTGATCGTGCCGGGGGTCTTGCCCAGCATCTCCTTGGCGACCAGCCCCACCGCGTTGCCGTTCTCCATCACGCGGTTCGTCCCCTTCTTGACCGCCACGACCGACGGCTCGTTCAACACAATGCCCCGCCCCCGGACGCACACCAGCGTGTTGCAGGTGCCCAGGTCGATACCCATGTCGATGCTGAACCAACCGAGCAGGCTGTTCTGGAACACTCGGCCACCCTCTCCCCGAACGGGGATCGCGCAGGCGAACGGGGCGATGCCTATTCCGCGGCCGGCGACAAAGACCACCCGCGCTTTGTGGTCGCGCCGCCCCGCGGCTGATTCTACCCTCGGTGCCCCGCGTTTTCGAGGCGCGGCCCGTGAGGATGGGCCGTCCGTGACCGGCGGCTTACGGGGGCAGAGGCTGTCAGCCTCCACCCGCCGGCCACAGGGATCCGAACAGGGTCACCGAGCGGACTGAAATGAAGATGATACCCAGCAGCAGCAGGGCCGAGGCCGTGATCAGCAGCGTGGTGTAAAGGTCGTCGGGCGGCACCACCCGTTGGGTACCCGTGTTGGGCTGGGCCATGCTCATGCCTCCTGTCGGCCTTGCCGCGGTCGACCGGCGGGGAACCTCGTCCGTCCGTCCGGCTTCCACGGGGCTTCAACGGGCGCGATCGAAACTCGCCGCGTCCACCACCAGGTCGTTCTGGCGGATCCGTCGGCCGGATTCGTGGCGGATCAGCCCGATGGCTTCGTTGGGGGTCAGATCGCCGGTGATCTCCAGGTCGCAGACGTAGTCCTGCCCGCGCATTACCACCATGACCATGCCGGACTGCAGCCCGGAGGCGCTACCCACGTTGATCGTCGCCCTCTGGCCCTCGACCCGGGTCACCTGCCCCTGGATGGGGCCGGCCGCCGCCGGGCCGATCGCCGCCGCCGTCGGAGTCGGAGCGGCCGTCGCCGGCTCGCCCGCCCGCCCGAGATTGACCTGCTCTCGAAGCCGACGGTTCTCCTCGCGGATCCCGGCGATCTCGTCGAGCTTCTGCGCCAGCTGCTGACGGCGCACCACCAGCTGGGCGGTCAGTTCCTTGACGCGGTCGGTGAGCATGAGGTTGTTGGCCCGAAGCTCGCGCTCGCGCTCCAGAGCCTCTTCCTTCGCCGCGGACAGTTCGCGGTTCGCGGTGCTCTGAACCTTCACCTCCGCGGTCAGCAGACGCGTCGAGGTCTCCCAGTTCTGCTGACTGCGGGCCAGCTGGTCGCGCTCCTGGGTGAGCCGCTCCACCTGTTGCTGCAGCTCGGCCAGGCGCTGTTCGCCGGCCTCCAGCCGGCGCTGCTGCTCGGCCATCAGGCTCCTGAATCGCTCGCGCTCGGAAGCCAGGATGGCCAGTGCGCTGCGCTCGCCCGCGTAGGTCGATTCGGCCAGCTCCCGGAAGTTCTCCGCCGCCTGCCTCCAGTTCTCCGTGCGGGCCGCGAACTGGATGCTCATCGGTGTGAAGATGAAGGCAAACAGGCAGACCAGGATCACAAATACCTTGGTTGTCGTCGTCAAAGGCGGTCTCCTGTGCTGACCATGCGCGAACGATCCCTGAACCAGTCGCGGGTGTGGGTGATGCGGGCGCCTCGGCAGAAGTCCCGACCCGCCTCCGGCGTGGCGGACCCAAGGCCTCTGCGCGCCCGCCGGCCGGAAGGACCATCCCGGCCCGCCGCGGGCGCCCCATCAAGCTCGGGAGGTTGGATCCGGAGCCGGACCCGCAGGCCGGCCGGCCCCATTCCGGTCCGCCCGGTGAATATAACCGGGGGGACGCGCTTTGCAAGCCCCGTCGCGGGACCAAAAACCGGCTGGCTGCGGCACGCGCTTGACCGGAGCGGAACGCCCGGATTGAATGGGCGCTGCAGGCTGGTGTTCTCGCCGCGGTCCGGGATGCCGTTGCTGCAATGGCGCGGTCGATCGTCCCGACCGGAACGAGCACCGCCAGCCGGCCGTCCACGACCGATCGCGCGGCCCTGACCCGGCCTCGGCGTGCCGCGTCCGGTCGTAACCTTCCCCCAACGGGTCTGACGGCGAGCCGGTTCTGATCTTCTGACGTTCGGCCGGTCCGCCTCGACAGGAGCGCATGATGAAACCCGTGTTCGTCCTCAACTTGATTAATGCCGTTTTCGCTTTACTTAGTGCCTTCTCGGCGGCTCAGGCATCATCGGGACCGCCCGACAGGACGGTACGCCCGTGGGCAGACGCTCGTGAGCGGGAAGTGCTGGCCCCGGCGCGGGTCGTGCAGATCTGGGAGGTCCGGCTGCCCATGCGGCTTACGCAGCGCCTCAGTTCCTGCGACCTGCTGGACGGCTATCTCTTCGCGACCGGCACCGACGGCGTCGTCCGGGCGATCGATGCAACCACCGGCCGGGTGCTGTGGATCAGCAGCGTCGCCGAGCCGGGCGAACCGCTCTTTCCGCCAGTGCTTCACCGGGCCGGCGATCGGCCGATGGTGGCCTTCACCCGTTCCAACGACGTCATTCTGCTGGATCTGGCCACCGGGTTCGCGGTCAATCGCGTGCAACTGCAGGCCCCGCCGGTGGCGTCCGCGGCCGTCACGACGACCCTGGTCTTCGTCCCCTCCGTCTCGGGGCGGTTGCGCAGCTACCAGCTTCGCAGCGGCCTGCCGGAGTTTCCCATCGGCACGACCGGTTTGCTCTCGGCGATGTCGGTCTATGTGCCCGGGCACGACCTTCTGCTGGCGCTCGACACCAACGGCGTGATGGCGGCCATCACCGCGGCCGAGGAGCTTCCTGAGGGCGCCTCGAAGCGTCGGGTGCGGTTCGCGATCCATACCGGCGCCCGCCCGGTCGGCAGGCTGGGCGTGGATCAGCGAACCATGTACGCGGCAACGGCCGACGGTCTGCTCCACGCGGTGGACTATCTGGAGGGTCAGCCGGTGTGGCGGTACCGCCTGGCGGGGTTTCCCGAGGGAGGACCGGTGGTGACCGCGGGCAGCGTCTACCAGGCGGTGCTGGGCGGCGGCGTGCATCGCATCGGCAAGGAGCCGGTGACGCCCAACTGGTTCGATCCGCAGGCCCGGCAGTTCCTGGCCGAATGGCCTGACGGTCCTGCGTTGCTCCGTGACGACGGCAGCATCGTGCTGATCGATCCGAACACCGGCCGTGCGGCCCGGCGGCTCGACTGGTCGGCGGGCGAAGCCATGGCTGCCGTCAGCAACCTGTGCAACGACGCGATCATCCTGGCCTCCCGCAGCGGGCGGATCTGCTGCGTCCGGCCTGCGGGCGCCCGACCTCTGACGCCGGCGGACTTCGCCTCGCCGCTGGCGACACCTCAGGCGTCCGCGCCGACGGTGTCGCTTGGGTCCGGAACGGCGGCGGCCCGCGAAGCCGGCGGAACCCCGCCGGACGATCCGTTCCGCAGTGCCATCAGCGTGCCGCCTCGCTGAGTGTCCGGGAGCTCGCTCCCGAGAGCTCGCCCGGCTGCCGATCGCCGGTCACGGACGGTCTTCCGGAGGCGCGGGGGACCCGCGCCCGGCGTGCTGGTCGGTTTCCGGACGCGTCGGTATGATACGCCCGCATGAGCGACCTGAGGATCAGCCGGGCGTTGATCGCCGTTTATGACAAGACCGGTATCGCCGACTTCGCGCGAACTCTCGTTGACGAATTCGGTGTCGAGATCCTCTCGACTGGCGGGACGGCCAGGCGTCTGAAGGACGCCGGCGTCCCCGTCACCATGGTCGAGGAGGTCACTGGCTTCCCGGAGATGCTCGACGGGCGGGTCAAGACGCTGCACCCCATGATTCATGCGGCCATCCTGGCCGACCGCGACAATCCGGAGCACATGAAAACCCTCGAGAAACACGGCATCCGCCCCATCGACATGGTCGTGGTGAACCTCTATCCGTTCGAAAAGACCATCGCCGACCCGCACTGCACGTTCGAGCAGGCCATCGAGATGATCGACATCGGCGGGCCGTGCATGCTCCGGGCGGCGGCGAAAAACCACCGGCACGTGGTGGTCGTGGGCGACGGACGGTCGCTGCCGGCGGTGCTGGACCGCATGCGGCGCACGGGGGGCGTTGACGCGGCTTTCCGGCGACAGCTCGCGGCCGAGACGTTCACGCTGACCGCGGGATACGACCGCGCCGTATCGGCCTGGCTGCGGTCCCCGGACGGCTCCGCCAGCGCCGGGGCCGGATCGCCGGGCCCGACGGCGGCGGAGCCGCCCGCGTCGCTGCGGATGGATCTGGTCCGGTGGCAGGCCGCCCGATACGGCGAGAATCCCCACCAGCAGGGTGCCGTGTACCGGCCTGCGGACGCCGACGAGAGCCCGGAGGCGGCGATTCCGCGTGCCCGGCTGCTCTCGTCCCTTCCGCCGTCGTTCAACAATTGCGTCGATGGGGATGCGGCCCTGTCACTGGTCAAGGAACTCTCGCGCGCCAGGCTGAGCCGCTACGCCGTGGCGTTCATCAAGCACACCAACGCCTGCGGCTGCGCCGTGGGGGATGATCCGGTGGACACCTACCGGCGGGCCTATCTCGGCGACCCGATCGCCGCAGCCGGCGGCGTGCTGTGTATGAACTTTCCGGTGACCCGGCAGATCGCCGACGTGGTCATGAACACCTTCGGCACCTGGGGCCGGGCGGCCGGTGCGGCGTTCTTCAAGCTGGACGTCTGGATCGCGCCGGACTTCGATGAGGAGGCGGTGCGCGTGATCACCACGCCCACCGAGAAACGCAAGTGGGGCGCCGAGTGCCGGCTGCTGGCCGTCGGGGTGATGGATGCGCCGCCGGACGCGGAAGAACCGGACTGCAGGAAGATCGCCGGAGGCCTGCTGGCGCAGACCCGCGACCTGGTCGGCCTTGACGAGGAGCGGTGGAAGGTCGTGACCGGATGCGCGCCCACGGAAACGCAGATGGCCGACCTGCGGTTCGCATGGCTGGTCTGCAAGCATACCAGGAGCAACGCGATCACCGTCTGCCGCGACGGGATGCTGCTGGGCAACGGGGCCGGGCAGATGAGCCGGGTCAAGAGCTGCGACCTGGCGATCCAGCTGGCCCGCGAGAACGGGCACGGCGAACGGCTCGCCGGGGCGGTGGCGGCCGGCGACGCGTTTTTCCCGGTTCCCGACGGCCCGCAGAAGCTCATCGACGCCGGCATCACCGCGATCATCCAGCCCGGCGGCGGCAACCGCGACGCCGAGACGGTAGATTTGTGCAATCGGGCCGGCGTGGCGATGATCATGACCGGCACGCGCCATTTCAGGCATTAGGATGTAAAACCGCCCCGGCCGGCTGAAGGAATGATGGGTCCGGATTCCCGGGGCTCCTGACGGATCACGCCTCCCGGTTTCGCGGCAGCGATCGGGAGGGCGGCACACGAACGTCCTCGAACGCGGCTCCGCTTTCTCCCGACGTTCGAGGTGCTCTGGCGGCGGTGCTACTGGAGTCTGGCCTTTCCTTGTGAAGAGTGCGTGACCTATGAGCAAGTCGGCGAACTTCGCGGCGGTGGACCTGGGGGCCGAGAGCGGCCGGGTGGTCCTGGGGTCGATTTCTGACGATCGGTTCGATCTGGCCGAGATGCACCGGTTTCCCAACGGCGCGGTCCGGACGATGGACGAGCTGCACTGGGACGTGCTGCGCCTCTGGTCGGAGATGAAGCAGGGCGTGGCCGTCGCGGCCCGCAAGGCCGGGGAGCTGAAGGGCATCGGCATCGACACCTGGGGCGTGGACTTCGGCCTGCTCGGGCGGGGCGACGTCCTGCTGGGCAACCCGTTCCACTACCGCGACGCCCGCACCAACGGCATCCTGGAGAAGGCCTGGTCGATCGTTCCGCGCGAGCAGATCTTCGACCGGACCGGCATCCAGTTCATGCAGTTCAACTCCATCTTCCAGCTGCTGGCCATGCGGCTGGGCGAGTCGGTGCTGCTGGACAACGCCGAAACCTTCCTGATGATGCCCGACCTGTTCAACTACTGGTTCACCGGCCGCAAGTGCTGCGAGTTCAGCAACGCCACCACCACCCAGGCCTACGACCCGCGCCAGGGCGCCTGGGCGCTGCCGCTGATCGAGAGGCTGGGCATCCCGACGCGGATCTTTCCGCAGATCGTGCCCTCCGGCACCGAGCTGGGACCGCTGCGCAAGGATATCCAGGAGGAACTGGGCATCGGGGCGATTCCCGTGATCGCCCCGGCCACGCACGACACCGGGGCCGCGGTGGCCGCAGTGCCGGCCGCCCGTGATCGCAACTGGGCCTTCCTGAGCTCGGGCACCTGGTCGCTGATGGGCATGGAAGTGCCCGAGCCGATCATCAGCCCCGAGTCGTTCAGGTACAATTTCACCAACGAGGGCGGCGTCAACGGCACCTACCGCTTCCTCAAGAACATCATGGGCCTGTGGCTCGTCCAGGAATGCCGCCGCACCTGGCAGCGGGCCGGCAAGGACTACAGCTACCCCGAACTGACCCGCATGGCCGCCGAGGCCCGTCCGTTCACCGCCGTCGTCGATCCGGACGATCCCTCCTTCCTCGCCCCGGGCGACATGCCGTCGCGGATCGCGGACTACTGCCGAAAGACCGGCCAGCCGGTGCCCGAAGGCCCCGGCCAGATCGTGCGCGTGTGCCTCGAGAGCTTGGCGATGACCTACCGCCAGACGCTCGACCGCATCGCCGCCTGCACCGGCCGAAAGGCGGAGGTCATTCACATCGTCGGCGGCGGCAGCCAGAACACCCACCTGTGTCAGTGGGCGGCCGACGCCACCGGTTGCACCGTCGTGGCCGGCCCGGTTGAGGCCACCGCGGCCGGCAACATCGCCGTCCAGGCCGTGGCCACCGGGATCCTGGGCGACATCTGGGAGGCCCGCGAATTGATCCGTCGGTCGTTCGAAGTCCAGGTCTACGAGCCGCGCGACCGGGCGGCCTGGGAGCAGCCGTTCGCGCGCTTCGAGCAGTTGCGGGGCTGAGCCCCGCGGGTCGTGTCCGGCGGCCGATGCCGGCCTGCCGCGGCGCGTCGCGGAACCCAATCATGAGCCGCCCCGGCGAAGACACGGCCATCGTGGCGGGCATCGACGAGGCGGGCTACGGCCCGCTGCTGGGTCCTCTGGTGGTTTCGGCGGTGGCCTTCGAGGTGCCCGCCGGCCTTCTGGAGACGGCGTCGCCTGAGGGCCCGGATCTGTGGGCCCTCCTGCGCGACGCGGTGACCGTCCGGGCCGCGGCCCGCGACCCCCGCCTGGCCGTGGCCGACAGCAAGAAGCTCCACAGACGCAGTCCCGACGGCCACGACCTTCGCCTGCTGGAACGGGCGGCGCTGGCTTTCCTGGCCGCAGCCGGCGAACACCCTGGAACCCTTCGCTCCATGCTCCGGCGAACCTGCCCGCCCGCGCCGGCCATGCTGGAGGAGTACCCCTGGTATCGCGGAGCGGACATTGATCTGCCGACGGACTGCTCCCGCGCCGACCTGGTCGTGCAGACCGCAGCCCTGCGCCGGGCGGCCGATGCCGCCGGTATCCGCTTCGGGGGCGTCTTCTGCGAGCTCCTGCCCGAGGGTCACTACAACCGCCTGGTCGCCGCGGTGCGCAACAAGGGCGTCGTGCTCTTCATGCAAGTCGCCCGGCTGCTGCAGCGGATGGCCGGTGAACTGCCCGGGCGGTCGCTGCATGTCCTCGTGGACCGCCAGGGCGGCCGGATGAGCTACCTGCGCCCGCTGATGCGGGCCTTCGACGACGCAGCCGTGGCGGTGGAGGAGGAGACGCCGACGCTCAGCGTGTACCGGCTCAGCTGGCCCGATCGCCGCTGGCGGATCGGGTTTCGCGTGTCGGGCGAGGAGCACCAGCTGGCCGTGGCTCTGGCCAGCGTCTTCAGCAAGTACACCCGCGAACTGCTGATGGCGTGCTTCAATCGCTACTGGTGCGAGCTGGCGCCCGGCCTGCGTCCCACCGCCGGCTATTACCAGGATGCCCGACGCTTCCTCGAGGATCTCGGGCCGGTGCTGGACCGGACGGGCACCGACCGCGCGATGCTGGTCCGCATGCTGTGAGCCGGGGTCCGGCGGTGGGGGCGTCCGGGCGGGCCGGCGTTCGGCGCGCGTGGAGAACCGATTGACAAGCGCCGCGGGCGTTGATTAGAGTGCCGATCGCCGGCGACCGGCCGCGGGGCCCGGGTCGCCGCGCGTGCGGTCTGCGGACCGCCGGCGAGCATAAGCCATGCCCATCGAGAACTGGTCCGACACCGTGCTGCTGGTCGAGCTGTCCGATGATCCGCAGTTCACCGACGACCTCAACGCCCTGCTGGAAACGGTCGAGAAGGAGGGCGACAAGGATATCGTGCTCAACTTCCAGGGCGTCCGCTTCCTCAACTCCTCCAACATCGCCAAGCTGCTGAAGCTGCGCAAGGTGCAGGTGGTCAACAACCACCGCAAGCTCAAGCTCTGCGCTATCACCACCCATGTCTGGGGGGTATTTCTGGTGACCGGGCTGGACAAGATCTTCGAGGTCTACGACGACGTGGCCAGCGGGCTGGCCAGCCTCTCGCTGGGCGGTTGATCCCCGAATCGGGATCCGCGGCTGGTCAGCGGCGGGCATCGGCCAGGGTGCCTGCGTTGTGAGGCCAGGGCACGTCGCTCTCGAGCCGGATGCGCATCAGGGCCAGAGCGGCTTCGAGCTGGGGGTCGGCCTCGGGGAATGAATTCTCGTCGATGCGATCCACGACCGGTTCGTCGGCGTTCCCGGCATCCTCGCCGGGCCGGGTGGTGCCGCTCTCCGGGGCTTCGTTCTCCAGCCCGTCCTCGGATTCCTCTTCGGCGGCGCCGGTCGTGGTGCGGATGCGGGTCACGCTGTCCAGGGCGGCGGCCGAGAGCTCCTTCTGGTCCTTGCCCTTGAGGATGTCGTTCCGCAGCATCAGTTCGCGCAGGCGGACGAACTCCTTGGGTACGAGCCTGACGTTCACGTCGGGATCGACCCCCCAGGTCTCGGCGTCGTCCTCGCGGTGCAGGCACCGCTCGTTCGGCAGATAGTACAGCGCGGTGGTCAGCTTCAGGTAGGCGCGATTGGAGTTGTTCAGACGCAGCACCTGCTGTACACTGCCCTTGCCGAAGGTCCGTTCGCCCACCAGCAGAGCCCGGCCGTGGACCTGCAGGGCCCCGGCCACGATCTCCGAGGCGCTGGCGCTGACGCTGTCCACCAGCAGGATCATGGGGAAGTCGTAGAAGTGGGTGTCGTCCGTCGCGGACTTGACCCACGGCTGCCCGTTGCGGTCCTTGGTGGAGACGATCCGCTTGCCGCCGTCGAGGAACAGGTCCGCGACCTCCACCGCGGCCTTGAGCGGGCCGCCGGGGTTGCCGCGAAGGTCGAAGATCAGGCCGCGAAGGCCCTGCCGGTCCCGAAGCTCCCCGACCACCGCACGCAGCTCGTCGATCGTGCCTTCGGTGAAGTTGGTCATCCGCAGGTAGGCGATGCCCGCCTGCGGATCGATCATGTAGTGCCAGTGGCCGTCGGCGTCGCGCCTGTGACCCTTGATGGTGAAAATGGTGATCTCCTGCCGCTCCAGCTCGACCGGGAATTCCTCCGGCACGCCTTCACGGCGGATCGTCAGCGTCACTGTGGTTCCCGCGCGGCCGGTGATCTCCCGGACGGCCTGGGTCACCGAGATCTTCTCGGTGGGTCGGCCGTCGATCCGGGTGATGTAGTCGTTCGGCTGGATGCCCTTGCGGTACGCCGGCGTGTCCTCCAGCGGCGAGATCACCTGGATCGGCTCGCCGGGCTGCTTGCGGATTTGGATGCCCACGCCACTGAAGCGGCCCTGGGTGTGCTTGTTGAACTCCTCGATGTCCGACGGCCAGAGCATGTCGCTGAAGCGGTCCAGCGGCTGCAGGGCCCCGTGAACGAACTCGTAGACGACCACGTTCTCCGGAAAGATGCTCAGCTCGCGGTTGATCTCCAGCACCCGGTCGAAACGCTCGATCAAACCGGCGGCCGACAGCGAGGACCGGGCCTCGACCTGCCGCAGGTTCGCCTGCAGGCGGTCCACGAACTCGCCCACCAGCTCGCGCTGACCCATCTGCGGGAAGACCTTCTGGAGCTTGGGATGCTCGGTCATGCGGATGATCTGCCGGATGCCGTCGATCGCGGCCTCCCGGAAGTCGGGCTCTCGCAGGTACTCGCTCTCGATCTTGATAAAGGCGTCCCGGGCCATGTCCGGGACGATCCCGCTGACCGTCTCCGGCCACTCCGATTCGGGTGCGTACATCAGATCCAGCCGGAGGTGTTCCTGGCAGTGCCGCAGGGCGTCGCGGTAGGCCTTCTCGCGCGGAAAAATCTCGCCCAGCGGAACGTACAGCCGCGCGGCCTTGATCCACTCCTGCTCCCGCTCGTAGGCCGCGGCCGCCTGAACCGCCCCCCGCACGACCTCCTGCAGCCACGGTTCGCGCCGGAAGGCCTCCTCGTCCGGGGCGTTGGCCATGGCCCGGGCGCTGTCCAGGATCGCCTGGCGCCACCAGCCGCGCTTGCCGTCGGCCGCGAAACCGGCCAGATCCTCACGCACCCACTGAACGTACTTGTCATATTCGGCGCGGATCCGCCGCTGCCGCTCCTCCTGGAGCTCCGATAGCGCGGCCAACCAGCCCTCCACGCGGCGGACGCGCTCGTCGGCCACGCCGCCGGACAGCAGCCGCTGTATTCCCTGCCGGGCCTCCTGGAAACGGCCACGGGCGGCATCGGACAGGCAGGAGACCCACCGCTCCTGCTGTTCAGGCGTGCCGATCGCCGGAGCGGACCGGGTCGCCGCGGCCCACGCCGCCCCCGCCAGGCCGGCCAGCCAGGCAGCCGCCAACAGCCTCGCGCACCAACCGCGACCGAATCCTGTCATTCCGCGTACCTGCATGGGCCGTGTACCTCTGTGGCTTGCTGTGTTTCAAGCACGCCCGTCCGATCCGCGCCGACTTGGTAACCCTCATTACCGAGGCACCTCCGGGTGGGCCGCCCGCGAGGGGCGGTCACTATGCCGGCCATGTCGGTGCGCCGGCCCGTTTCTGTCGCCCGCGGCCGTGTAACCTCCGGCGGGACCGTACTTTGCCGGTAAGAGCCTTCGTCGGTGCCTGGCGGGCAACATGCGCGGAAAATCACCCACGTTAGCCAGTGATTATACGTCCGCCCGCGCGATCGACCAAGGATTGCGGTCGGGACCGCCGTAGCGCTACGCCGTACCGCTCCTGAGTCGCACCCGCTACTTGTCGTCCGAAAGACGGGCGGTTCTGTACCGCAGTCTAAAAACTGCGCCTGTCCATTTGAAGCGACGCCGATTCGACCGACGCCGGAGCGTTGCCGCCGCCCATTGTCGTGATCCGCCGGTACCGTAACACCAGCAGGCCGTCTCCAGCAGGATCCTGATCAGGCTGTCCCTCAGGACCCTGTCGGGAAGAACGTACCGGCCAAGTGCCTTGTGCCTCCCGTGGGCTTTGGACCGGGGGCACCTGGGACCTTTGAAGCCCCGCGCTGCGTGTTCCGCGCGGATTTCTTCCCGGCGGCGCTAACGGAACGTGCCGCCGGAGATTGACCAGCCATGATGATGCCGGGGCTGGGTTGCGAAGAGCCGGCGGGCATGGGTCGGTTGGGATGATCATTAGGTATTGTAAATAATGAAGATGCGTCGTTCGAAGCAGAACAATCACAGCCCCGTGAACAAGACTGAAAGCCTTCGCGCGTTGACGGGCAAAGGGCTTTGTGATAGCATGACTCCTTCGATGGCACGGTCGCTCCCCCCGCAATCGACTCTTCGGAAGAAGGTGCCCATGGCGATCCGCACCTATCAATCCGCGCTGAATTTTCTCAATTCTGTAGCGAACTATGAGAAGATGACGCGGGTGGGCTACAACACGGCTAACTTCAATCTCAATCGGATGAACCGGCTACTGGCGGGGGTGGGGAACCCCCACCGCCAGATCAAGACCGTGCATATCGCCGGGACCAAAGGCAAGGGCTCCACGGCCGCGATGCTGGCTTCGATGCTGACCAGCGGCGGGCTGAAGGTGGGTTTGTACACTTCGCCCCACCTGATCGACGTCCGCGAGCGCATCCAGATCGACGACCAGATGATCTCCGAGGCCCAGATGACGCAGCTGATGGCCCGGATCGCGCCGGTGGTCAGGAAGCTGGGCCGGGACGAGCCGACCTTCTTCGAGATCTTCACCGCCCTGGCGTTCCTGTACTTCGCAGAGCAGGAGGTGGACATCGCGGTGATCGAGGCGGGGCTGGGCGGGCGGTTGGATTCGACGAACGTGATTCGCCCGGAGGTCTGCGCGATCACCAGCATCAGTTACGATCACATGAACCAGTTGGGCCACACGCTGGAGAAGATCGCCGAGGAGAAGGCCGGGATCTTCAAGGCGGGCGTGCCGGCGATCAGCGCCCCGCAGCCCGAGGCGGTCTGCCGGGCGCTGCGGCGGGCGGCGGAGAAGGCCAGGACCACGCTGGTCTTCACCGGCCGGGAGATCGAGTTCAGCTACCGGTTCGAATCCTCGCGGAACAACGGGCCGCAGACCCGCGTGAGCCTGAGCACCGGCACGAGCCGTTACGAGCACCTGCCGGTTCCGCTGGCCGGGGATCACCAGGCGATCAACTGCGGGCTGGCGTTGAGCGTGCTGGCGGCCCTGCGGGAGCGCGGACTTCCCTTCGACGAGGCCAAGGCCCTCGAGGGGCTTTCCCGGGTGCGTCTCCCCGGGAGGATGGAGGTCATTCACGAGCACCCGCGCATCATCGTGGACGGGGCCCACAACGCCGCCAGCGTCGAGGCCCTGATGCGGGCGATCGGCCAGAACATCTCCTACGACTCGATGGTGGTGATCTTCGGCTGCCGGTCCGACAAGGACATCACCGGCATGCTGAAGCACATCCAGCTCGGGGCCGACAAGGTGATCTTCACCGACGCGGGTTCGCCGCGGGCCGCGGACCCAAACGACCTGGCGATCGAATACGTGGAGCAGTGCGGCAAGATGGCGCAGGTCGCCGCCCGGCTGGAGGATGCTCTGGACATTGCCGAGCGGGCGGTGACGCGCGAGGACCTGATCTGCATCACCGGCTCTTTCTACCTCGTGGGCCGGGCCAAGCAGGTCGTGGCCGCGCGCTACCCGGCCGAGCCGGTGGCCGCCGCCGGCTGAGGTTGTCCGGTGCCACGGGCCGCGTCCGCCCGGCAGGCGTCCGGCATGCGGGGCGATTCAGGCGCGCACCTTCCGGGCCATAAGGTATCCATGAGCGAGGCCAGCGGGGACATCGAGGCCGCGGACGTCCCGGGCCGGGTGCCCGGTGGCCCCGGCGGACGGATCGCTTCCGTCGGGGGCGGCTGGCGCCTCCACCGCCGGATGTACGACTGGGTGCTGGGCTGGGCGGACACGCCTTTCGGCGGCCGGGCGCTGTTCGCCATGTCTTTCGCCGAATCGAGCTTCTTTCCCATTCCGCCGGACGTGCTGTTGATGCCGCTGGTGCTGGGTAACCGCGGCCGGTGGCTGCGATTCGCCTTTCTGTGTACCGCGGCCAGTGCCCTGGGCGGCATTCTCGGCTACGCGATCGGCATGAGCTTCATGGACACCATCGGGGCCCGGATCATCGCCTTCTACCGGGCCGAGGACTACTACGCAAAGGTCACCGAGTGGTACCGCCACTACGACTTCTGGATCGTGTTCATCGCGGCGCTGACGCCGATCCCCTACAAGGTGTTCACCATCGCGTCGGGGGCGTTCCACATGAACCTGGCGGCCTTCGTGCTGGTCTCGATGGTCGGCCGGGGCATCCGTTTCTTCGCGGTGGCCGGTCTGCTTTACCTGTTCGGCCCGCCGATGAAGCAGATGATCGAGAAGTACTTCGACCTGCTGTGCATCCTGTTCGTGGTGCTGCTGGTCGGCGGCTTCGCGGTGATCAGGCTCGTGAAGTGACCCCGACGGCCTGCACCGGCGGCCGCGCGGTCCGAAAGGCGGTCAGGCGATGGACGATTCCGTGCGGCGGGCGCTGCTGAAGCTGGCGAGGGAGACGCTGCAGGCCCACCTGGAGGGGCGTGAGCCGCCCGAGCCGATCGATCCGGCCCCGGACGCGACCTTCGGCGGGCTCTTCGTCACCCTGCACCGCGGGGGACGGTTGCGCGGCTGCATCGGGCAGTTTCGGCCCGGGCGCGGTCCGGCGGCGGCGGTTCGGGAGATGGCGGTGGCGGCGGCCCATGACCCGCGTTTCACCTCCGATCCGGTCACCGCCGCGGAACTGCCGCAGATCGACATCGAGATCTCGGTGCTGTCCGAGCCGCAACCGGTGAAGGACCCGCTCTCGCTGGTACCTGGGGTGCACGGGATCATCGTGCGGCGCGGACCGCACAGCGGCTGTTTTCTCCCGCAGGTCGCCGTCGAACAGGGCTGGAGCATGGAGCAGATGCTCAGCCACTGCTGCGAGGGCAAGGCCGGGCTGCCGCCGGGCGCCTGGAGGCAGCCGGGCACGGAGGTCCTGGCCTTCACCGCCGAGGTCTTCGGCGAGCGGACCGCCTGACCGCCGCGCCGCCGCTTGCTGCCGGTCTGCGGCTCGACGATAATCCCGCGGGCTCCGGCGGCGCGTCGCCGCCCTTGCCCCGATCCTCCCGAAAGCAAAGAGACAACCCCCGATGCTCTGGATGCTCATCTGGGCCGCGGCACTGCTGATGGTCGCCCTGGTCTGGCTGACGCGGCATGTGGCCATCAGCCGGGCCCGCGTGGAGCAGATCCCGCTGACTTCCCGAAGCTACCCCGGCCCGCCGCCGGACGCCCCGTTCGTCAGCGTGCTGATCGCCGCCAAGGACGAGGAGGCCAACATCGAGACCGCGGTGCGGAGCATGCTGCGGCAGGACTACCCGCACTTTGAGCTGATCGTGATCAACGATCGCAGCACGGACCGCACCGCCGGGATCCTCGAACGCCTCAAGGCCTCCGACACCACCGGGCGGCTGCAGGTTGTACACGTCACCGGGCTGCGCGAGGGCTGGTTCGGCAAGAACAACGCCATGCGCGAGGGGCTCGCCCGGGCCCGGGGCGAATGGCTGTGCTTCGGCGACGCCGACTGCGAGCACACCTCGCCGCGGACGCTGTCGATGGCCATGTCGCTGGTGCTGGAGCGCGGCATCGACTTCTTTTCGCTGCTGCCGCGGCTGGCCACCGAAAGCCTGTGGGAGCGGATCATCCAGCCGGTCTGCGGCGGCCTGATGATCCTGTGGTTCAACCCCCAGAAGGTCAACGACCCCCGGCACCCGGCGGCCTACGCCAACGGCGCGTTCATGCTCATGAGCCGGGCCTGCTACGAGGCCATCGGCGGGCACGAGGCCGTCCGCACGCAGGTCAACGAGGACATGCACATGGCCCGGATCGCCAAGGAGCGCGGCCTGCGGCTGTTCGTCTGTCAGAACGAGGATCTCTACACCGTCCGGATGTACTCCAGCCTGGGGCAGATCTGGCGCGGATGGAGCCGCATCTTCTACGGCTGCTTCGGCACCTTCCGGCGTCTGCGGATCTCGATGCTGGTAATGATCGTGATGAATCTGTTCCCCTACGGCAGCCTCCTGGCCGCCGCCGGCGTGATGGCCTGGCGGGGTCCCGCCGCGGCCGGGCCGGGCTGGGGCTGGGTGGGGGCGGCCGCCGCCCTGGCGGTGCTGATGCAGCAGACGGTGATCGTGCGCTACTACCGGCTGAGCTACACCAGCCCGTGGCTGGCCCCGACGTTCATCGTCGGGGCGGTCATCTGCGTCGGCATGCTGGCCAACGCGATGCTCAAGCTGAAGGGCCGCACGGCGGTCACCTGGCGCGGCACGGTCTATCGCGGCGAACAGGTGGCCGACCGGCCGGCGGCCGGCGCCTGACGGCGGGGTGCGAACATGGATTCCGGAATCCCGACCTCGCAACCCCTGGAATGGCTCGGGGCCATCCCCGAGCCCTGGCGCTGGTGGCTGCCGCGGATCGGCGTCGCGCTGCTGGGGCTGCTGGTGCTGCGCGGGGTCGGCCGATCGGTTCTGCGTATGCTGCGCCGACGCCGGCCGCCGGTGATCAACCCGCGATTGCAGAAGTACAACGTCGATTACGCCGAGTTGATCCGCCGCCAGCGCGAGCTGGCCGGGCAGGTCATCGCGACCTCGACCTCCGCCCGGCTGGCCGGCTACCGGATCGTGCGCCAGGTGGATACAGTGTTCGTCGAGGGCTATCGCACGCCGGAGGAGGCGATGGTGGCGCTGAAGGCCGCGGCGGTGGAACGCGGGGCCAACGCGATCCTCAACGTGTGCACCGACCGCACCGCCTCGGGCCGCTGCACCGCCGCCGGAGACGCCGTTCAGGCCGCCCCCCTGCCCGCCCGGCCGGGTAAGCCGCCGGATTCTCCCCCGGCCGTCTGATGCCCCCCGATGGCGCGTCGGCCCCATCCCCCGACGGACGCTTCCGGCACGCGGCCGGTTCACCACCCCTCCAGCCGGTAACGGACCTGGCCGCTGACGATGGTCATGACCGCCCGACCGGTGACCTTCCAGCCGTCGTAGGGGCAGTTGCGGCTCTTGGACCGGAATCGGCGGACGTCGATCGTCCAGCGGGCCTGCGGATCGATGATGGTCACATCCGCGTCCGCGCCCTCCGCCAGCGTGCCCTTGGCCAGCGAAAGCACTCGCGCCGGGCTCACGGTCAGGCGCTTCAGCATCCCCGGCCAGTCCATCAGCCCCGGCTCGATCAGCGCCTTGACGTACAGCGGCAGGGCACACTCCAGCCCGATGATGCCGAACGGGGCATCGAGAAACTCCAGCTCCTTTTCCTGCAGGCCGTGGGGGGCGTGGTCGGTGACCAGGCAGTCGATGGTGCCGTCGACTACCCCCTGCAGGCAGGCCTCGACATCCGCCCGGGACCGCAGCGGCGGGCTCATCTTGTAGTTCGTGTCGTAGGTTCCGCAGGCCTCCTCGGTCAACAGCAGGTGGTGCGGGCAGACCTCGGTGGTTACCGGGAGGCCGTCGGCCTTGGCCCGCCGGACGAGTTCGACCCCCCGGGCGGTCGAGATGTGGCACACGTGATAGCGGGCCCCCAGCTCGCGAACCAGCGTCAGGTCGCGCTGGATCATGAGCTCCTCGGCGATCGGGCTGGCGCCCGGAAGCCCGAGGCGGACGGCGGTGACCCCGCTGTTCATGACGCCGCCGCCGGCGATGTGGGGGTCCTCGCAGTGCTGCAGGACCGGCTTGTCGAACATGGCCGCGTACTGCAGGGCCTTGAACATCACCGCGGTGTTCTCGACGCCCCGGCCGTCATCGGAGAAGGCCACGGCACCGGCCCGGACCATCTGGCCGATCTCGGCCAGCTCCCGCCCCTCGCGCCCCTTGGTGACCGCTCCGACGGGGAACACGTGGCACAGCGCGCCGCGGGCGGCCTGCTGGTAGACGAACTCGATGCCGGTCTCGTCGTCCAGCGCCGGGCGGGTGTTGGGCATGCACGCCACGCTGGTGAATCCGCCGGCCACCGCCGCGGCGCTTCCGCTGGCGATGGTCTCCTCGGTCTCATCGCCGGGCTCGCGAAGGTGTACGTGGATGTCGATCAGCCCGGGGCACACGATACATCCGGCGGCATCGACGACCTCCGCGTCCCCGGCAGGCAGGCCTTCGCCGATCCGGGCGACCTTGCCGCCGGCCAGCAGCACGTCGCCGACCGCGTCTCGCCCGCAGGCCGGGTCGATGATTCGACCGCCGCGGATCAGGATGTCCGGTTTCCGCATGTCTTGCCCGCCCTCGCCAGCCCCGCCGGGTGAGCCTCGGCCCCGGTCCGCCGGAAACAATCCGGTGGCCGCGGATCGGGCCTCCGGAGGGGCGCGGTTACCTCCCCGGGCCGCCGGGGAAGATCCCAAGTCCTCTCCGAGCAGAAGGTTACACCTCCCGTGCGGGGGCTGCAAATAGGGTAACTTCAACTTCGCAAAACCGGCCCGGGATTACGATACTTAATCGTCGATGGTAGTCCGAAACAACCCGGTCGCCAAGCGACCCTGGATGGCAGGGTTGATCATGAAAGCCAAGACCGCCAGACTGATTCGACGCACCTCGCAGCAGCGCAGCCAGGACCCCGACGGGCTGGGCATCAGCGAGCTGTTTCTTTCTCCGGCCGCCCACGTGGCGGCGATTCTCTCGGCCCGCGACCCCAGGCTGAAGCGCTACCTGCTGGGCTTCAGGAACATCCCTCCGGCCCGCTGCTGACCCGATCGAAGCATCGCCCGCGGCGGCCACGCCGGCGCCGGAATCCGCGGGCCCGGGTGCTTCGCCGCGGCCGCTCTCCGGCGGGCTGTCGCGCGACGCCCGGCCGCCGCCTCAGAAGAAGAGGGTGACGATCAGGTTCGGTTCGGCGTGCTTGGCTTCCATGACGCCGACGGTGGTATTGGCGAACTTGATCTCGATATCCGGGTTGGCATCGAGCCACTGGTTGATCTGCAGATTCATGTGCATGACCGGGCCGGGTGCGAGTTTGCAGTGGAAGATGCGCATGCGCGACGCGCCGCGTCCGGCGGGGTTGAGAGGACGCTGGAAAACCTGGGCTTCGAAGGTGCTGGCGTCGGTGAAGGCGGCGATCCCGGTGATCGAACTGCGCCCCGAGCGGTCACCGGCGGGAGGCACGTCCGAGAGGGCCAGCGTCGCCAGGTCCTGGCCGGAAGCGGCGGCGGCCTCGGCCTGCTGGCGGGCCTGGTAGCAGTGCGGGCAGTACATCGCGCCGCCCAGCAGGCCGGCCATGTGCCGCTCGATGTGCTCGCGATAGATGCTCGCCCCGCACGCGGAGCAGCTCATCAACGGTTCGGAATCGGTCGTGCCGCCCATCATGACCTCCCGGACCGGGCCTCGGGTAAGATATGGCCGGCCGAGCCGGCGGCGAGAGCCCGCACATGCGCCTCCGAATATAGCCTTGCGGCCCCTGGCCGGTCAATCCGAATCGCGGGAGGATACGATGGATGCCGACGATCTCATGCGTGCGGCCGTCGAGGCCTGCCGGCGCGGAATCGCCGCCGGGCAAAGCCCCTTCGGAGCCGCCATCGCCGATGCCTCGGGCCGGATCGTCTGCGCGGCGCACAACCGCGTGCGGCTGGACGGGGATCCCACCGCCCACGCCGAAATCGTGGCCATCCGCCGGGCCGCGGGCCTGCTGGGGCGCATCGATCTGACCGGCTGCGTCATCGCCGCCACCTGCGAGCCCTGCCCGATGTGCAGCGCCGCCATTCACTGGGCCCGTCTCGAGGCGGTCTTCTTCGGGGCCACGATCGCCGACGCCCGCGACGCCGGGTTCAATGAACTGGCCATGCCCTGCGCCGCGCTGCTGAGCACCGGGCAGAGCCGGGTCAAGGTGACGGCCGGCGTTCTGCGCGACGAATGCCGGGCCCTGTTCGACGCGTGGCGGCAGGGCCCCAGACCGGAAGCCTACTGACCCCGGCCCCTCCCGCCGGGCATTGATCGCCGCGCCGTTTCCGACGGCATCCTCTGCTGGTCCGCCGACGGCGGCGGGCCTATATTCCAGCGCGTCGATCAGCGGGCGCATGGAGCGAGGGGCGCAAGATGCCGGTTCTTTCCGCGGTCGCCTGTGAGCCGCTGCAGATGCTGGCGGACGATTTCAGGCGCAGGACCATATCACTGTTCGACGAGGCCCGCGACGAGGAATTGCGCTGGACGCCACCGGGCCTGTCGAATCATCTCCTTTGGCACGCCGGGCATGTCGTCTGGGTGCTGGACAAGCTGGTCATCGAGGCGGCCACAAGCTGCAGTCTGCTGCCGCCCGGCTGGCCCGAGAACTTCGGCAAGCACTGCCGCCCGCCGGCCGAAACGACATGCTGGCCGGAGCGGGCGGAGGTCCGGCGGGAACTCCAGCGGCAGCTTCCCCGGGTGCTGGAGGTAATCGGCATGCTCAGCCCCAAGGCCCTCGCCGGCCCTCCGTGCAGCATGCATCTTCCGCACAATCGTTCGCTGGGCTACTGGATCGCGCATGGCCTGCATGACGAGGCCAATCACCAGGGCGAGATGAAGCTGTTGCTCAAGATGCAGCGAGCTTCGGCCTGCGACGGCCGCGTCATGAAGCCATGAAGTAAGAGCGGGAAAAGGCATGTGGAACAGGGACGGCCGGCGGGGGCGCCGGATGCTGCATCGCTGCGCGTCGTCGAACGATCTTCCACACGCACGCCCGGGCGCAGGCCGCTACGGCCCAGCGCGTCAGGGCTCCAGGGCCACCTTGAGCCCCCGGCGGCTGGCCGCGACGTCGAACGCCTCCTCGTAACGAT
>CALLOB010000047.1 GCA_938005315.1 uncultured Phycisphaerae bacterium | reverse complement strand
AGGACCTTGGAGAGATACTTGTCGGGGATCCGGCCGTTTTTGGCGATTTCGCGGGCCAGCACCGGCCGGTCTTCCTTGATCCGGGCGATCGCGACCATCGCCCGCAGAGCGTATTCGGCAGTCTTGCTCAGCACAATGCCCCCCTTTGCGCGGTGGCGTTTCTGCGAGAAAGGCACAGGGGCGGGTTCGGCGTGTCAAGAACAGGCGGTGCGGGCGATCCGCAGGGCCCACCGGCCGTCGATACCCCCTTCCGCTCAAGGGTCCGGGGGGACTATAGACGGCGGGCGGGGGTTCTTCAAGGTCTGCGGCAGCTCGGCGATACCGGCCGCGTAACAGTCCGGCCTCAGCTGCCTGGGGTCACGACCGAGCGGGGCTCCGCCCGCCTGTCCATGAGGCCGAGGCCCGCCCGCCGGGCAGGCCTTCCGCGCCGCGATGGGCCGGGGCCTCATCACCGCCGGCGGTAAACGATCAGGTCCGATGACCGGCGCCGGTCGAGCTTGAGCGTCAGCTTGTGCGCCAGATCCTGACCGCTGAAGGTGCCCAGCGAGCCGACGGCGTCGGAGACCAGTTCATAGTTGGCCCGTGGATCCAGCCCGCGCAGCCGGACCTCGGCCATCGGATAGGGGCAGTCGCCCCTCCGGAAGACCAGCAGGAGTCCCTCGTCCAGGTCCGCGCGGTGGAACTGCGAGCCGGTCCACAGCCCGCGGTCCCGGCTGTAGCCCAGCAGCGGGTACCACGCCCCGGTCAACAGGTGCCGCACGGCCAGGTACCGGCGGGCCAGCTTCTCGCCGCGGGCCCGGTCGAAGTCCGGCGCGTCGGCGATCCACCCCAGGCACAATGACGAGGCCATCGTCGAGTGGAACGAGTATTCGTCCAGGCGGTTGAGGTGGGCGACGACCGTGCCGTTGGGCAGGTACTGGCTCAGGCCCCACAGGCTGGCCTGATCGACGTCGTCGTCGAACCAGTAGTCGGTCTTCTGGTGCATGTGCATGCGCATGACCGTCTCCAGGTCGATGCGGTGACCGCCGCTGGCGCACCCCTCGCGGACGCTGTCGGGCCAGGTCGCGGCGATACGGTCCCAGAAGGCATAAAGCCCCTCCATGTACTTCATTTCGGTGAGGCCCTGGCGGTCCGGGGCGTCGGAATATCGCCAGTACGGCAGGGGCTCCATGTTGAAGTCCTGGCGGTAGAAGCGGAAGCCCGGCAGCTTCATGAAGTCGGCCACGATGTCGAAGAAGTAGTCCTGCACCTCCTTGAGCCCGAAGTTCAGCAGGTAGGCCCCGTGTTCGCCGGGATGTGCGCTGAGCAGCCACTCCGGATGCGTGCGGTGCAGGTCGGTGCCGCTGACCACCCGCTCGGGCTCGAACCACAGGCCGTAGATCATGCCGTGGTCCAGGGCGGCCCGGGCCACCGGGCCCATGCCCTGGGGGTAGGCGTCCTCGCGCGGCGTCCAGTTGCCCGCGCCTTCCGGCCAGCCGCCCCGGAACCAGCCGGCGTCGGTGATCAGGGCCTCCAGGCCCAGCGGGGCATAGGCCCTGATCAGCGAGATCTGATTGGCGGCGTTGCACTCGTTCAGCCAGCTGCCTCCGCGGGTGAAGCAGGTATTGCAGAACAGCATCGGCGGCATGGGCTTGCCGTCGCGGCGGGCGGCGTAGTGGCGGGCGATCAGCTCGCGAAAGCGGGCATTGGCCTCCCAGGTGTCGCCCTCCCAGAACAGCACGAGCATGCGGGGCGAGCGGACGCTCTCGCCGGGTTTCAGACGAAAGCGGGTCTTCTCCAGCCCGGCGGTCAGCCGCAGGTGCCGGTTGTCGGGGCTGACCGCCTCGGCCTTCCAGCAGCCCGACCACCCGACTGCCACCACGATCGAACCGCGCCCGGCGTCGATCTTGAAGAAGGGGAAATCCGCGGTGGACGAGCGCCCGCTGCCGGCCGAGAGGGTCCGGGGGCGCTTCATGTCGATCTCTTCCGTGCGGGCCTCGAAATGCGCCGCGTCGGGCGTGCCTCCGCGGGTGCGGTAGACCACGTAAGGGGCCTGGGCGTCGCGCGGGCTGTCCAGCAGCAGGTCGCACGCCCGGACATCCTCAATGATCGGCGTGTCGGCGGCGCCGGTGTTTTCGAAACGCAGCATCCACTCGGCGGCCGGGAAGTCGCGATAGCGCACCGTGCGGCAGGTGACCCGCAGTCCGGAGTCCGGATCGCTCCAGGTCCGGGTCTCCGCGTCGCGTTGCTCGTCGGATTCCCCGCGGGCGACGGCGCACGGCCAGCGGTCCAGCAGCAGGCGGCTCGGCCGGCCGTCGACGGTGAAGGAAAAACCGGACGGCTGGCGTTCCAGGCCCGGCGTCACCAGCGGCAGCGAATCGACGGCCCGCGCCGCGCCGTCGCGGGTGGTGATGCGGGCCTCGGCCCAGTCGGCATGGTCGCAGATCACGCCGTCGCCGCCGTCCTCGACGAGCAGGTCCAGCTCCCGGACGTCGTCCAGGGCCAGCTCGATGCGATGCGGAGCGTCGCCGGACCGGAGGACGCCGGTGCGGTGCCGCTCGCGGCCATCGGCCTTCACCACGAAGACCACGGAGCCGGCCCCGCCGCCGGTACGCTCATTGACGTCCACGCCCACCCAGGCGGAAAAGGCGGTGATGGGCGCGTCGGAGATGATCTTGAGGTGGGCGGGCGAGTGCGAGCCCAGGCCGGAGGCGAACGAACGGTCGCCGATCCGCAGCGGCGTGCGGATGGTCGATCGCCCGAGCTCCAGCCGCTGGAAGTCCTGGCGAACCAGCTGCAGCACCGGTCCGGTCGGGTTCGCGGCGGGCGCGGAGGCGACGGCCAGCGTCGCGTCGCGCCACCCGAAGGCCGCGTCGGGTACACCGGCGGCGGCCGGAAGCGGGACGAACGGCAGCATGGCGACCAGAGCCAAGGCTCCACCGCGGACGCCGACTTTCCCGGACATCGTGGTCATGGCTGTACCTCGCTGATGAACGTGGTTTTTCGGTCAGATCGCCGAGACCGGGGCGCCGCGCCGACCGGCATTCGCCTGTTTCCGACGGTTCAGACGTGCCTGTTCGCCGCGGCTGAGGCAGTAGCCGACCCGCAGGCTGGTCCAGGCCAGCAGCACCAGGCTGGTCGCCCCGGCCGCGCAGGCCCCGGCGGCGGCTTCCGGCCGGCCGGTGGTCCATGCGGCGACCAGGAGCCCGCCGGCGGCGGCCAGCGTCGCGGTCGCACCCAGGCAACGGACCGTCTCCAGGCCCGGCAGCGGCAGAAAGCGGCTTCGATGCCACAACAGGCAGCGTCGGCATCGCGGCCGGCCGTCGATGGACCGGCGCACCTCGGTAAACTGCCCGCACTGGTCGCAGGTGCCCAGCGCCCGGCCGTCCTCGACGGCCCGCAGGGCCTTCATCAGCGTGCGGTAGGCGTTGACGACCTCGATGAAGCGCCGACGGGAGGATTCGTTGCCGCCGTGCCGGTCGGGGTGATAGCGCAGCGCGAGCCGACGGTAGGCCCGTCGGACGTCCTCCCGCCCCGCGGCCGGCCCCAGCCCCATCAGACGCATGCATTCAGCGGGCGTCAGATCTCGCCTCCCGCGTGAAGCGCTCAATAGACGACTTCGCGGTCGTGGAACAGGTTGACGATCTCCGCGGCCAGCGCGGCGGCCACCTTCTGGTGGGCCTCCTTGAGCGTCTTGCAGGCCCGGATCTCCTGAGCAGGCACCGTGGCCTCGACGGTGCGGCCTTCGCGGGTCTCGGGCCACAGCCGGACCTTGTCGCGGGTCTCGGCGCGGGCGTCGAGCACCCGGAGTTCCACCGCGAAGCGCGCCGGCTCGAGCACCATCTCCAGGTCGGGGTTGAGCACGAAGCGGACGACCTTGAGCCACAGGACGATGTCGGCTTTGGCCAGCTGTCCGATCTGCTGGGCGCCGCGCTCATCGAACCGCGGTTCGGACTGCCGGATCGCGGCCAGTTCCTCGTTGGTGGTCACCCGATCGGTGAGGCCCGCCGCCCGGAGCTGCCGGGCGGTCTCGTCCACCAGGAGAAGACGGGCGTCCGGGGGTTCGACACGCTCCTCGTCGTCGTCCACCAGCACGAGCACGCCGCCGGCCGGGAGCCGGTATTCGGCCGGGATCTTCTCCTTGTTGGCCAGTCCCATGGTCATCAGCCACGCGCCGGTTTTGGGTCCGCAGCCGCAGAGCGCGGCGCAGAGCCACAGCCCGGTCGCCGTCAGCCGGAACGACGACCCGCGGGCCTTCTCCCGGTCAATCCAGCGGACGCTCGTAGTCATGGAACTTCCTGCCCACCGCCAGGGCAAAGGCCTCATAGGTCATCTGCCGGACCTCGGTGGCCGATTTGTCGATGAAACCCGTCGGGCCGGACTCGGGCACCGCGACGTTCACGTCCGCAAGCGGTACCCGCTCGGCCGGGCCGTCGGCCGTCAGATCGTAGACCACCACGGAGGCGCCGGCGCGACCGCGGAGAAAGTGGGCCATCCCCGGGTCACGCATCGAGAACCTGTACAGCGCCAGATGCACGACCATCTCGGCCTCGAAATGGCGGCCCAGCTCCGTCGGCTCCTGCTCGCCGCCGGCGCGCTTCTCGAGATAGGCTTCCACGATCGCCGGATCGATCAGCGTGATCCCCTTGACGTTCTGACGGAGGTACGCGGTCACGTAGGCCGACAGGTCCAGCCGGATCTTGGGGTAGTCCCACAGGATCTCCGGCGGCGCCCAGGTGTAGACCACGACCTTGCGGCCCGCCAGCCGGCCGAACTCCGCCGGGATCTTCTCGGTTCGCGGAGCGGTGTAGTACGCGATTCCCTTGGCCAGATCGCAACCGCAGGCCGACCCGATCAACAGGCAGACCGACACCCCCGCGCTCCACCGGCCGAGCCGGGCACCCTTGTCAACCATGGCCGCTTGCTCCCACGACCGTCGGCGCGACCCCGCACGCCAGACTGCCGACCAGTTTGATCGCCCAGGCACCCACGAAAAGGCCGGTGGCCGCCCACATCAGACCGACCGGGTTCACCCGATACCAGTTGATCGCCGGACGGCGGCCGAACACCAGCGCCCCCAGACCGGCCACGCCGGCCGTGGCGGTCAGCACCGCCAGGACCGCGCCGGCCAGCTGTGTTTTGGCTGCCGCGATCAATCGGCCATGGGCCACATGGCTGAACGCCGTGGTCATGCCGCACGTCGGGCAGGGCAGGCCGGTCGTCACCACGAAACCGCAGGGCGGCAGGCCCAGTTGCCGGTGCGTGCCCAGGTGCGTACCTGCCGGCGTCAACCTGGCTGCGGTGACAAGGACCGCCGCCGCCACGGCCGCCACCCCGGCGCCGTAAAGCCTTCCGAAGAACCGCGACTCCAGCGGCACCATCCGTACCAGCGGACCGAGGGGGTGGCCCGTTCGAACCGGTCTGGCCTGCGGCACGGCGCAGGATCGGGCTTCCGACGACTCGCCCAGCCCGTCTTCGGTGCCGTGTTTCTGGCAGGCCATCGCCGGGGATTCCATACACCTGGCGTGCAGGTGTCGAAGGTACGCGGGCCGGGACCGCCGGGACACCGGATCGCCACCGGCCGCCTGAGCCATTGCGCCCCCTCATCCCTGCCGGGCAGCCTAGCATCACGGGCAGTCAGGGTCAACGCGACCGACAACATCCACCCGCTCCGCGGTGTTGTCGGCGCCGCCGGCAATCTCATGTCGGCTCACGCACTGCGCCAGCCCGGGATCACCGGGACTTGCATCGGCCGCCAGGGCGCGCGATGCTGGGTGCGGTTGCTCAGGGAGGCAACGCCATGCACACCTCGATGCCGCGTCGTTTCCTGCTGTCGGTCCTCGCATTCAGTGGGGCGGCCTTCGCGGCGGGAGCCCAGGCCACTCGGCCGGTCGACGCGTCCGCCGGCGGAAGGCGCGTCGGTTTCGGGACCGAGGACAACATCGCCATCGTCGGGACGTATTATCCGCCGCCCGGGTCGGCCAAACGCCCTGCCCCGGTGGCCGTGCTGCTGCACATGTATCGCCACGACCGGCATACCTTCGATCCGCTGGTGCCCGCGCTGACCAGAGCGGGATTCGCGGTGCTGGCGATCGATCTTCGCGGACACGGCGAGAGTGCAGGCCCGGACGAACTGGGTCTGGCCGACCGCGTCGCGCGCCGCGATCCGAAACTCTTCCAGTCGATGTACCGCGACGTGGAAGCCGCCTACGCATGGCTGGCCGAGCAGCCGGAGGTGGATCTGTCCCGATGGGTGCTGGTCGGGGCGAGCGTGGGTTGCAGCGTGGCCCTGGACTACGCGGTCCGGGACCGGTCGGTCGATGGCGTGATCTGCCTGACGCCGGGAGTGAACTATCTGGGGATCGACTCGGACGCCCACGCCCGCAAATACGGTGCGCGCCCCCTTCTGCTGATCGCTTCCGAGAGCGAGAAAGCCGACGCCGAGGCTCTCGGGCGGCTGGTGGAGGGCGCCACGGTGAAGATCGTGACCGACGCTCCCGGCGGCAAGGACGCGCTGCACGGCACCCGCATGTTCGGGAAGGTGGAGGATATCGAAAGGCTGATCGCCGATTTCGCCGCAAAGGCGGCCGGACCGCCCTCGGGGGAACAGGTCGTCGCCAGCCGCATCGGGCAGGTCTACTACGATCCCGACTCCACGGCCGCCAGGAACCTCAGCCCAAAGAACCTGAGACGCTTCAGCTCGGCCCGGGAGGCCGAGGAGCGGGGATACCGCACGCCCAGGAAGAAATCGACCAAGGCGGATTGAGCCGGCCGGGCGCCAAGCAACGCTTCGGGGGGCTCATGCGGGACGCGAACAGCTGCCGGGGCGCCTGCGGCCGCGGGCTCCATCGGTGCGCAGAGGCCGAGAACGACCGCACCGGCGAGGGCTCGTTCGGGGGTTGCGATCTGCTTGATGGGAAGTCAACACCAGGGGCCGGCGGCCGGGTCAATCCATGACCGAGAGGCTGTGCCGCCCGCGTCGGCGCTGGCGGCTGAGGACCTTGCGCCCGCCGGCGGTACGCATCCGGGCGCGGAACCCCTGCTTGCGTATCTTCTTTCTGATACTGAGCTTACGCGGATAATGCATGGCATTCGGCCCCCGGTCGCCAGTACACAACGCCCTTGCTTGGAGCCCTGTACGATACCCGTTGCCGGGGTGGGCGTCAACCCTCGGCAGGACTCTTTGAGCCCGGGACGAGAGAAGGGAGGTCCACAACGGACTTTTGAGAACGGCGCCAGCGCCCCGATGGCCCCAAGGCAACTGGCGGGATGTGGGCCCGCCGGGGGATCGGGATCAGGATCCACGCCGCCCTCCTGGAGGTATGACCGGCATCAGGCCCGGGGGCGTTGAACCATGCGGCCGTCTTCAACGCGATACCCGACCGGTCGGCGACGGGCCCGACGGGCGTTTGGGGTCAGGCCTGAGGCTCCTCGGCGGGCTCGACCAGCCCGGCCAGGCGGTTGGCCTCCTGGCGTCGGGCCCAGTCGCCGAAAGGCTCGCCGTTGCGTCGTTCGGCCTGCCAGGCGCGGATCAGCCGCTCGATCGACAGGTGGATCAGTTCGGCGGGAACCTTCACCTTCCTGCCGTCGCGGCAGATGAAGTCGGAGAACACCGGGTCCGGGCCCATGCGGGCGCCGACCAGCACATGGTAATGTTCCACGCCCTTGACGCCCCGCCAGACATAGAGCACACCCTGCAGGCCGATGTCGGCCAGCTGGTACTGCGCGCAGCTGTTGGGGCAGCCGGTCACCGAGACGAACAGCGGCGCGTCCATGGGGACGTGAGCTTCCAGGTACTCCAGGATCCTGGCGGCCCGGTCCTTGGTCTCCACGACCGCCAGGTTGCAGAACTGGGTGCCGGTGCAGCTCAGCAGCTGGCTCCGCAGCGGGTGGGGGTCGGTCGGCAGTCCGATATCGGCCAGCCGGGCGCACAGTTCGGGCACGTCGGCGGGGTCGATGTTCAGCAGGATCAGGTTCTGCTTGATGGTGGTGTTGATCTGGCGCTGCGGATGGCGGCAATACCGCCCGGCCAGGTCGGCCAGGGCGACCATCTGGTCCCCGGAAAGTCTTCCACGGGGAATCGGCACGCCGACGGAGCGCAGGCCGTTCTTCAGCGCGGTGATGCCCATGTGGTCGTCATGGGAGGGGTTCTCGGGCCCGACGATGTCGTCGTCGTGCTCCAGCCGGTAGCCGAGGCGTTCCTCGAGCCGGTCGCGGAACGCCTGCCAGCCGATCTCGGCCACATAGAACTTCAATCGGGCCCGCAGCCGGCCCTGGCGCAGCGATTCCTGGTCTCGGAAGATCTCCGCGATGCGGCAAAAGACGTCGCGCACCAGATCGAGGTCGGGCTTGAGGAAGACGCGCAGCGACTGGGCGAAGTGCGGCGTGTCCCGCAGGCCGCCGCCGACCAGAAGGCCGAAACCGGCCTCGGGGCCGCCGGAGCGCTTCCTCCGGACGCCGAACAGGGCGGCGCAGTTCATTTGCGGTTCATGGCAGTGGGACGGGCACGCGCCCACGGCGGTCTTGAACTTGCGCGGCAGATTGCTGAACTGTTTGCCGCCGGCGCGGTACATGTCGGCGATGGCCCGGGCGAACGGGCCGGCATCGACGATCTCGTCGGCCAGTTCGCCGGCCAGCGGGCAGCTGGTGGTGTTGCGCGGCGCGTCGCCGCAGGAGAACTCCTGGTACATGCCCAGCCGGTCATAGACGCAATCCAGCAGCTCGGGCATGTCGCGGATGGTCAGCCAGTGCAGCTGGATGTCCTGTCGGGTGGTGACGTCGCCGATGTTCCGGGCCCGAAGGCGGCAGAACGCGCCGATCTCCCGCAGCTGCATCGCGGTCAGGCGGCCGCCGGGGATCTTGATCCGCACCATGAAGTGCCCGTCGTTGGGCTTCTGCCGGTAGATGCCGAACCACTTGAAGCGTTCCAGGTCGTCGGCGGGAATGGATCCGTAGTCGCCCGCGGCGGCGTAGCGGCGGATGTCATCCCAGACGTCCAGCCCGTCCTTGGCCCGCTTGAGTTCTTCCTGCTCGACGGCTTTCCTGGCCATGCGGTTACCACTTTCAACTCGCACCGGCGGATGCCCGCGATTTCCTTCGGCTGAAGGGCTCCGGGCTTCGACGAGGCGGTCATGCTGCCGCCCGGGCGTGATTATACAGCATTGCGATACAGCCGCGTACACTCGCATGCGTCGCTCGAGGAAGCGAGGCGGATGCGACGTTTTCACGAACCCGCCCGGGCGCTCGCAGAGGATCGGGCGATGATACCCCCGGTCAGGGCGCCGGGCGGAGGTTTCGGACCTGTCCCGTAATCGGGTCACTGAGGCCGGGTCGCAGGCGCGCCGGGCCGGGCTTCGCCCCGGGGGCTGCCGATCGCGGCGGCGAACCGGCGGACGCCGTCCATGCCCTCCGGCAGGGACTCGGCGGCCTTGCGGATGTTGGCGGCGCCCGCGTCAGTCAGTCCGCTGGAGTACTCCGCGAAGCCCAGCAGGAATCGCAGGCGGTAATCATCGAAGCTCGCCAGCCGGCGCTCCAGGTCCGCGCGCCGCCGGTCGAGGACCTTGAGGTCCGGGACGAACGCGGTCATGTCGATGCGAATCATGGCCAGCGACTCAAACAGCCCGATCCCCTGGAAGAGATCCGTCACGCTGGTGACATAGTCGCCGGCGGCCAGCAGGGCCATGGCCCGGCCGATCAGCGGCAGGGGATTCCGCGGGTCGATGGCGTGGGCCATGCCGTAGGCGGTCGCGGCGTTGTAGTAGTGTCCGCTCTTGAGATGGCTTTCAGCCTCGGCCATATAGGCGTTGACCGCCGACCGCTCGGTGCCCACAAACGTCCTCAGGGGCTGCTCCCCGGCAGCGGCCAGCATGCCTGTCGGACCCTGGGGCGAGGGGCTCGCGGCCGGTTCGGCGGTCGTCTGGCCGGGACCTTGCTCATCCGGCGGGGCGATCGTTGGCCTGACCAGCGCGCCTTGCAAGTCCGCGAAGACATCCGCGTCCGTCGGCCGCTGGGTCCCCTGGACGCCGGGCGGCATTCTGCCGTCCACATCGGTCGGAGAGGATCGGCCGCCCAGCAGGCGGTCCAGCGGCGACTCCCGGTCCGGCTCCCACGCCCGCACATCGAGCCCCTGGCCGGCACGCAGGTCGGCCGGTCCGGCGGCCTGGGCCCGAAGGTCCTCCGGCTGCCGCAGACCCGTCGCCAGACCTCGGTCGCGCCGCGCCTGGGCCGCCGCCTCGGCCAGCGGCACCTCGCGAAACGCTCCGAACAGCGGACTGGACAACAGGCGCGGGTTCACCGGACCCTGGATCTCCCGGCCGGTGTCGGCGCGCACCAGTCGGCTGGACAAGAGAGACGGTGCCTGCAGCAGGTTCGCGTCCTGCTGCGCGAGCGGGTTGGTCAGCCGGGTACGAGACTCGGCCCGCGGAGCGATGAACTCCGATCGGACCTGCGACGTGCCGGGCTGATTCAGGCCCTGCCGCATCGCCCCGACGTTGGTCACCGTGGACTCGCGCGGGAAGAAAAGTTCCGGCCCCCGGCCGGCGACGGACCCGCCCGGCGGCGCCGCCTTAGCCCGGTTCCGGCGGGCGTCGCCCATGCTCACCGAGTCGCGGATGAACGTGGACATGCCCGAGGATGGGACCTCTCCCGCGCCGACCGATCCTCCGCGGCCGGGTGAACCCAGGAACATCGAGCTGGCGTCCCGTACCGGCGAGAAGCCTCGAAAGGCGGTGCCGCCGCGGCTGGTGCCGCTGACGATGCTGTTGCCGAGGTTGTACTGCGGCCGGATGCGGGCGTCGTTGATGCCGCCGGAGCCCACGAAGTTGCTGGCGTCCAGGACATTGCCCTGCTGGACGTAGTACTGCCCGAAGGCCGGGGCGACCAGGGCCGGCAGGCACACAAGCACGTTCCGATAAAATGCGTTCATGGTTCGGTATCCCCGAGACCGATCGGCCAGGTTCACGCAACAATGTCATTATAACCCCGCGCGACACGTCGGGCTCACGGCCGCGACCGCCGCGACCCGGCCTGGCGCTCGTGGGTCCGGTCAGGGCGGCTGGCCGTGGACCAGGGCGTAAAGGGCCAGCAGGGTCAGACCGTCCCAGGGGGCCTCGGGAGCCTCGCCCCGCCGACAGGTCTGTTTGAGCACGTCCAGCAGCCAGTGTCGCTCGGCCTGTTCGGGCGAGACCGCCGACAGGAATTCCAGGACGTTCTCCCGGTCGCCCTCGAATCGGTACCGCAGCCGGACGATGCGAAATGCCGCCAGGTCGAGCTTATCCAGGGCGGTCCGCCAGTCTTCGGCCTGCACAGCCTCCAGAAAGGCGTCGATCTCCGCGTCCAGCCCGGCCAGGAGCCGTTTACGGTCGGCGCGGCTGTGGACGGCGTAACCGGCGGCCGATGACGTCAGCACCCGGGCCTGACGCCGCAGCTTGCCGGTCAGTCGGGCGAAGCTTCGGCCGCGCCAGTTCCGATCGCGCCGCCACAGCTGGGCGAAGTCGCCCGTCCCGCCGAGCAGGTCGGCCAGGGCGACCAGCATCTGCGAACGCACCGTGGGATTCTCGGACCGCAGGGCCAGATCCAGCATCTCCCGGACGGCCCCGAACTCGCCCAGCCGCGACAGGGCCGCGGCCGCCGAGGAAAGGACCTCGCCGTCGCGTTCTCCGGCCAGCATGCCGCGCAGGTCCGCGGCGGCGGCGCGGTCGCCGGCGCGACCCAGGGCCTCGACGGCCGCGCGGCGCACCCGGCTGTCGGGGTCGTGCAGCGCCCGGCGCAGCAGGCTGCCGCGGTCGGGCAGGCCGGCCTGTCCCAAGGCCTCCATGAGCTGGGCCCGCACCGCGGGGTCCGGCTCGAACATGTACCAGCGGAGCATGTCGGCCGCCTCCGGAGTACCCAGCCGCCCCAAGGCCAGCAGGGCTTCGCGCCGGATCCGCGGGTCCGGGTCGCTCAGGGCGCTGGTGATTTCCGGCAGCATGAGGTTGCCGTCCCGGGCTCCCATGCGTCGCAGCGCCCGCACACGGCGGGAAGCGCTGGAGTCGGTGTCGAAGACGCTCATGTTCCAGGCCAGCCGCAGCAGGTCGCCGGACACCAGCCGGCCCAGCCACGGGCCCATCGCCGATCCCCGCGGATCCGGGACGCGGATCATGACCGGCACGGTCAGCAGCATGCCCGCAAACGCCACCGCCAGCAGCAGGTGGATGTAGCAGGCCGGCTGGCCGCTGGGCAGCATGATCGCTGGGAGCACACGGTACTGGTCCGCAAGCCATCCCCCGGCGATCGGTCCGACCGCGGCGCCGACGGAGGTCACCGCGAGGTACAGCGACATGTAGAACTCGCGCCGCGGTGCCGGAGCCATGGACAGGACGAGGTTCTGCACCGCCACGGGCTGGCCGGCGAAGCCGACGCCGTACACCGCCGCGTTCAGCAGGGCGATCCAGGCCACGTTGTGCTCGTTGAGGAAGAAATATGAGACGTGCGCGAAGTAGCCCAGCGAGCTGAGCACCCAGACGGTGCGGTGCCCGATGCGGTCCGCCAGCCGGCCCCAGAGGTTGGACGCCAGGCCCGTGGATACCGCGAACACCACCGTGACCAGCGAGATCAGCCCCAGGCCGGCACCCCCGCCGATCCAGGCGTCCCCCACCCGCTCGCCGCGCAGGAACAGCATCAGGAAGACCAGCGGGAGGTTGTAGAACAGCCCGTGCAGGCCCGCCCCCAGCAGGGTGTTGCGAAAAGCCGGGTCGCGCAGCGGTTCGAGGTACTCGCGCAGGAGCGTGGCGGCGGTGCGGATCTCGGGCTGCGGACGCACCGGCTCGGGAACGAACAGAAACAGCAGCGGATCGATCACCGCCAGAAGCGCCGCGACGGCGAAGATCGTGAAGTAGACCAGGTTCAGCCGCTCCGGCGGGGCCAGGTCCAGAGCCACGCCCGCGCCGACCCCCAGCAGCGACTGGGCCAGCAGCAGCCAGCGGTAGCGGCGGCCGAAGAAATTGCCCCAGATGTCCTGGGGAATCAGGTCGGCCATCCAGCTCCACCAGGCCGGGGTCGCGAACACCCCCCCGGCCTGAACCAGCATCAGGCACAGGATGAACGCCCAGATCATCGCCGGCTGCCGCTGGCCGCCGTCGGCCAGCAGGGCGATCAGCGCGCAACCCAGGCAGAAGGATCTGGCCGCGATGGTCGTCCCGAACCAGGCGCCGCGCCGGCTGCGCAGGCGGCTGAACACCCACGCCCCGGGCAGCGCGCTGGTCGTGCCCAGGATCACCAGGGCGAGGTTCAGTCCGATCTCCGTCTTGGTCGCGCCGATGTGCTCCTGGAGGAACACCGCCGTGATGCCGGCGGTCGGCCAGAGCACCCCGAGGGTCATCATCAGGCAGCAGCCGCCCAGGATGTTCAGCCGCATCGCCCGCGCGAGACGCAACGGCCCGATCGGTCGGCCGGCGTAGTCCACCGGTCGCCGCGACCCCACCGCAGCCGTCGATATCCCGGACAAGCAGCTCACCTCCGGGGCGGCATTGTAGAAGCCGGTGCGGCGGGTGTCACCGGACTTGCGCCGCCCGGCGGTTCGCCCCGACTCATGCCCCCCGCGCCGGAAGCAGGGCCATTGGGACGAGGATCGGATCGCGCGGCTTCATGGGCGGCGTCCGGCGAGGTGTGAGCGGATCACCGGGAGCGGCCCGTCCGAGTCCCTCTCGCCCGGGGATGGCCGGCAGAGCCGCGAAGGGTGTGGGGCGACTTGAAGCAGGGAGCAGAGCGGCCGGCGAGGAAGTCGGCTGACGGGGTCGTGGCGGGAATCTTCAGTGCCCGATGGTTCCGACATCCTCGTTGAGAACCGTCAGCACCAGGTGATCCTCCAGGGCCTCGTGCTCGGCCAGGGCGGCCAGCAGGGCGCCGACCTCCGTTCGGCAGCGGGCCACCGCCGGATCGTTCTCCGGCGTCAGGGCCCCGGCCTCGTGGGCGAGCGCGTCCAGCCGGAGGTTCATCTCCTCGTGCTGCCGCTTGAGGGTTTCCACGTCGTCGGCCAGCTGCGGCCGCTCTTCCACCACGCAGGTCAGGTAACCGCCCTGTTCCTCCAGCGCGAAGTGGCTTCGCAGGTGGTCCCGGAACTGCCGGACCTGCCGGCCGAACTCGGCCACCCACTCGGCGGTGATCGGGGCATCGGCGGTGTGACGGCGAAGCTCTTCGGCGATGCTGCGTACCTGCTCATGCTCCTCGCGCATCACGCGCGCCATTTCCTGGGCATCCATGATGAATCTCCCGGGCCCGGCCGATCGGGGCTGCGGACCGACGGAACAGGCGAATCGGACATCGACATTCTAACCGCCGCGGCGCCCGAAATCACGGCCGCGCGGCGACCGACGCTGCGGCCTTGCGGCATTCGAAGGCCGCCACGACGATCTCCACCACCTGCCCGATCTCGAACTGCTCGAGGTTCACGATGAGGTCGAAGCGCGTTGGCTCGCAGGCGTCGATGCGGAAATGGTTCCAGATGAAATCGCGGCGCTCCTGTTCGATGCGGACCACCTGGCGGCGGGCCTCCTCGATCGACACGCCGGCGTACTCCGCGAAGTTCCGGGCGCAGCGCTCCGGCGAGGCCACGACCTTCACCCGCAGTCCCCGGTCGCGCGGCAGGATCAGGTCGGCCGACCGGCCCACCAGCACCGCCGGGCTCTTGCGGACCACGCACAGCACGGTCTCGGTCAGCTTGCGGAAATAGTCGTTCCGGTTGAAGCTCGATTCCATGAAGGCCCGGCAGGTGTTCTCGAGCCAACCGAGGTCGCGCTCGTCCATCGAGCGGTACAGCAGGGCGCGACTCTCGTCGTTACGGGCCATCTCGGTAATGAGCTGGCGGTCGAAGACCGGCCATCCCAGCCGTTCGCCCAGCGCCGTCGCCAGGGTCTTTCCCCCGGCTCCGCAGATGTTGGAGATGGTGATGAAATCCCGCAGCGGCTGCTCCGCGTCGCAGGGAGCGCGCGACTGGGATCGAGCGATCTCCCAGTTGCGCATCTGCTTCTCGAGCACCTTGGCCAGATGGGGGTCGCCGGTGATGGTCCTCTCGGGCATGGGTCGCCTCCGCAGCCGCCGGCCGTCGCGTGACATGGGGCATCATCCGCCGTCGCCGGCATGCCCCGGTCCGGCCCCGGGCGGTGACGTGGGGCCCGCGCCGCGGTCTGGAGGGAGACGGCCGCGGGGAACGGGCTTTCCGTTGCCGGGGTCGGCTCTCCCCCTCCCCGGTCGCGCGGCAGGCGAACCGGGCGGGGATAACCGCATCCTGCATCCTATATTCTACGATTGACGATCTGTTCTCTCCAGGCCGGGATACGAGGCCGACCGCTGACGCCGGCCGCCGCGTCTCGGCCCGCGCAAGCCCTTGGTCTAGAATACGTTGGGCCCCGGGGGGCCACCGCCGACCACCGGAGCCGCTGCGGGGGCTGGTCGGACCGGCTCTGGCCGCTGACCTGGGCTTCCAGGACCCGCTCGCCGCGGGGGATGCCGACGAGGCGGGGAACGAAAGCCGCGTCAGGCGCGAGAGGTTCGGGGCATGGGCATTCGGGTGCTGATTGTCGAGGACGAAAGTCTGATCCGCTGGTCGCTGCGCCAGAAGTTCCAGGAGCGCGGCTACGTCGTCGATGAGGCCGAGACCGGCGCCGCCGCCGGGCGGCTGCTTGAGTCCACGGAGTACGACCTGGTCATGCTGGATCACCGCCTGCCGGACACCACCGGGCTGGACATCCTCCGGCGGCTTCGGGCCGGCGACCAGGACGCCGTGGTGATCATGATCACCGCCTTCAGCAACGTCGAGGACGCGGTGGAGGCGATCAAACTGGGGGCCTGCGACTACATCGCCAAGCCTTTCCAGATGGACCAGCTCCTGCGGGTCGTCGACAAGGCCCTGGAGACCACCCAGCTGCGCCGCCAGGTCCGGGAGATGCGGCGCCGCCTGGACCACGAGTACGGGTTCGACCGCATCGTCGGCCGCCATCCGGCCATGCTGGAACTGTTCGACCTGATCAACCGCGTCGCCCGCAGCAGCTCCTCGACCGTCTTCCTGCGCGGCGAGACCGGCACCGGCAAGGACCTGGTGGCCGGCGTCATCCACTACAACTCCGACCGGGCTCTGCGGCCGTTCATGAACGTGACCTGCACGGCCATCTCCGAGACGCTGCTGGAAAGCGAGTTGTTCGGACACGAGAAGGGGGCTTTCACCGACGCCCGGCGCCAGAAAAAGGGGCTTCTGGAGCTGGCCAACGGCGGGACGGTGTTCCTCGACGAGGTCGGAGACATGCCGCCCAAGCTCCAGGCCAAGCTGCTGCATTTCCTCGAAAACCGCCGCTTCCGCAGGGTGGGCGGCTCCGAGGAGATCGCCGTCGACGTGCGGATCATCGCCGCGACCAACCGCGACATCGACGCCGCCATCCGCCAGGGAGCCTTCCGCCGGGATCTGCTCTACCGGCTGGCGGTGGTGCCGATCGACCTGCCCCCCCTGCGCGACCGTGGCGACGACGTCCGGCTGCTGGCCGACCACTTCGCCCACCGCTACTCGCGCGAGTTCAAGAAACCGATCACCGCCATCGCCGAGGACGCCTACGAGAAGCTCGCCTCCTACCCCTGGCCGGGCAACGTCCGCGAGCTGCGCAACACGATCGAGCGGGCGGTCCTGCTGACCAATGGCACCGTCCTGACCGCCGCCGACATCATGCTCGGCAGCGCCCAGGCCCAGGGAGTCCGGTCCGACGACCTCGACGGACTGGACATGCCCCCCGGCGGACTGGACTTCAGCAAGCTGGAAAACAAGCTGCTCCGACAGGCCCTGGCCCGGGCCGGCGGCAACCAGACCAAGGCCGCCAGACTGCTGAACGTCTCCCGCGACGCCTTCCGCTATCGCCTCGAGAAACACGGGCTGCTGTAGCCCGCATCAGCCTTGATAAGCCCCGTGGACGCCGGGTTGATCAGGTTTCCGGATGTCCGGCCGTTTGCGGAGCGTCCAGCCGTACATAATCCCGCCCTTCCACCAGCCCGGCAGCCGCCAGCCGCGCCGCCGGACCGTCCGAGGCCCGCGGCGTGATCACCACCAGCGTGTCCGCCGCCCGCCGGCGACCATCGAAGGGATCGGCCGTCTCCCAGCCGGCTTCCGCGGCGGCCCGGCGCACGACCTCATTGTCGTCCCACACCTGCCAGCACAGCCGCCGCCCGAAAGGGTGCCGATCGGACTGGCGCAGCATCCGCCGGGCGTTGCGACCCCAGCCCAGCAGAAGGACCCGACGCGGCGGCCGGTGACGCCGCGAGAGGGCGTCCAGCAGACGCCGGCCACAACGCCACATGAAGCCGGAGGCGACTGCCGCAGCGTCGGCGCCCGCCGAAGGCGTTGAGGCCACGGCGGCGGCCTGCACGTCTCCCAGCACTCGCCGCAGGTCAGGCGGCTTGGCGGCGGGGAGAAGATACTCCCGACTCAGGTAGCGATAGAACTGCAAGGCACGCCGGCGGCGTTGAGGCTGTTCCCGCCATTGCACGACCGCCGCGGCCAGCTGGCCGGCCAGGGGCTCTCCGGGGCGGTACTCCGCGACGATGCCCTTGTCCGACAGGATACCCCGGCCCAGTTGCAGCACCGGCACGTCGCGCCAGGCCGCCTCCGCGGCCACCGTGGAGTTGACGGTCACGACCAGCCCGGATAAGTCCAGGGCATCGTGCAGGTTGAGCTCCGGAACGCACCGTCCGCGCCGGCCCACGACGTCTTCAACCGCATTCGCGGGGCAGGCTCCCTTGGGATGCGGCTTGGCCAGCACGAACCAGTCATCGCCTGCCGCCTCCACCACCGACCTCAAGGCCTCCAGGCTGCCTGAGAAGTGCGGCGAGAAGAACCGCATGTTGGTGTCCGCGTCCACCTGCAGCGGAAAGAACAGCACCCGGCCGCGGTCCGGGATGCCCAGGTCCCGCCGCCAGGCCGCGGCTCCGCGCAGCGGCGGCTGACCCCAGGCGGACGCACCCGCCTGCGCGTTCCGTTCGATCTCCCCGATCAACGCCGCGAACTGATCCTGTTCCAGGGGGGCATCCAGAGCCTCCATCAGGCCTGGCGACCTCGGCGCCGCCACCAGGCTGCCGGCGGCGTTGACGCCGAGCGGATCGGCGTACCAGGAGTCCGGGAGAGGGCCCTTTTCGCAGTACCGCACCGGCACGCCGCGCCGCCGGGCGCGATCGGCCACCACCGCCTCGTGCGAAAGCAGTCCGTTCCACACCAGCACCACGTCCGGCCGGTAGGTTTCAAGAACCCGATCGCAGCACCAGGCCGTCTCGGCCAGCGGCCGTTCGACGGACGCCGGATCGTCCGGGTGGCCGCAGACGCGGTGGTACCAGCGGGTGTCGGCGGCCAGGGGGACAAGCTCCGGGGGAAACGGCGCCTGCGGCGGCAGATCCGGCCCTTCGACGGCTCCGACCTCCCACAGATCGATCCAGGGCCCGGCCGGTGTGCAGTCGTCCCGGTCGTACGCCAGGACAAGACATTGACCGCCGGCGGCCTGAAGGGCGTCGCTCAGCCAGCGCTCGATCCCGGCGATGAACGGGTCGTCGCCCCCGGAGGCGAAAAGCACTTTGAGGGGATGTCGGGCGGAACCGGCGGTCACGACCTGATCCTATGCGGTTCGCGCGGGCCGGTCCAGGCTCGCTGGAGGTTTTTCCGCGGCCGCGGAAGCGGCGCCGCTGCAGGCTCGGGAACACAACTGCCGATAAGAGCCTGCGCCGCGATGTCCGGCGACGCGCCGCCGGATGAGGGCGACAAAGGGCAGGCATGCCGACCGCTCGTGAACGGATGACCGCCGCGCTGGCCGAGCTGGCCCGCTTCGGGGCCCGTCGTGTGGCCGTGTACGGCGCCGGCCGGCATACGGAGTTGTTGGCTGACGTGCTGGCGGCCTCGCCGGTCCCGGTGGTCGCGGTGATCGATGACGACCCGGCCCGGGCCGGAGGCCGGTGCGCGGGAATCGAGATCATTCCACCGCAGGCGGCCGGCACCGCGGGCGTCGAGGCGGTGGTCATTTCCTCCGATGCCCACGAGGAGCAGATCTGGGGCAGGCGCGGGCGGCTGGTCGATGCGGGCATCACCGTGCATCGCCTCTACCACCGGCCCGCGGCCACCCACTACGAGCAGGGCTGGGACCACTACGCCCGTCACTGGAGGCCGGATTGCCGCCTGGCCTGGGACGGCCGGGAGCAGGGCTGGGTCCGGGCCGCCGACCAGTCGGACATCGTGCATCCCGGCGACGAGTGGGCCGAGGCCGACCGGGCGGTCGAGCGGCTCATCCGCCCCCTGCTGACGCCCGACTCGGTGGTGCTCGAGATCGGACCGGGCTCCGGACGGATCACCGGGCGCGTCCTGCCGCACTGTCGTGAACTGCACGCCGTGGAGATCTCCTCGGAGATGATCGCGGCCCTGCAACGCCGGCTGGGAAGCCCGCCGGGCCTGCACGTGGTGAAGGTCCAGGACGTGGACCTGTCGATGTTCGCCGACGACACCTTCGACGCCGCCTACTCCATCGGCGTCTTCGTGCACCTGCAGATGGAGGACATCTTCCGCTACCTCAGGGAGCTGCGGAGGGTGCTCAAACCGCAGGCGGCTTTCGTGATCGAGACGGTCTGCGATCCCGACCGGCCCCGGCACTGGCACAACTTCCTCAAGCGGGTCGCCGACATCGACGCCGGCCGGCGGGACGACCCCTGCCGGTTTCATTTCATATCCGAATCGATCCTGCTGAAGTTCTGCGGCCACCTGGGGTGGAAAATGGAACTGCGGGAGGGTATCCGCTTCCGCTCGCTCAAGCCCCCGGCTCGTTGACCCGCGCCGGCGGGGCGGGAAGGTCCAGCCTGCGCGGGCAGCACGCCCCCAAGCCCCGGGCGTAATCGCTGAAGGCCACGTAGTGCCGCCCTCGAACCGCCCCGCGGGCCTCCAGACGCTCGCACATCGTCCGGTTGTCCCATGGCGTGACCACGATCAGGTTGCCCTCCGCCGGCGGCAGGTAGCGATCGATGGAACTGGCCGGGGTCACGTCGTCGGCGATGGCCAGCTTGCTGGCCAGAGCGTCCCCGATCCGTCGCAGCAGCCCGCGACCGTTGACCCCGTGACCGTACACGATCACCCGGCGCAGCGAGGCCGCCCGGCCCAGCAGGTCTTCGGCGATGCGGTCCAGGATCTCCTCGCTGTGCAACAACTCGTGGAGGCATTGTTCGCACTGCTCGGCCAGGCCCGGAGAGTTGAACCGTTGCTCGAGTTGACGCAGCCAGGCCTGCAAACGCTCGCCGGACTCGGCCCAGATGGCGTCCCACTCGTCGGGAAAACGGCAAGCCGCCAGGGGCATGGCCACATAGATGTGCCGGGCCAGCGTCAGGGGATCCAGCCTGGACAGGCGGGTGCCGGCCTGGCGGCGGATGCGCTCCGCGGCCTCGGCCCCGCCCTGAGCGAAGGCCAGGGCCAGGCAGTATCCGCACCAGCCCGACAGGGCCGCCGGCAGGGCCTCGATCGGCGCCCCGGCCTCGAAATCCGGGTGTGCCGTCGGACAACGCTCGTCCACGGCGTGAAGCCGCTCCAGCACCGTCGATCCGGCCTCCAGCATGAGACTGACCCGCCGGCTGTGGCTTCCGGGCGTCATCCGGTACCGCGACACCGGCTGCGACGTGCCCACGAACACGCAGCCCATGCGCGCCATGCGCGCCCACATGTCCCAGTCTTCGCAGGCCGGAAGCGTGGTGTCGAACGGGCCGCTGCGCTGGAACCAGATTCGCCGGACCAGCAGGCTGTCGGTGCTGACCGGATTGAGCACCGCGAAATCGTTGAACGAGAGACGGTCGCGCCCGGGGCTGTTGATCCACTGCCGGTCCTCGCCGTGTGGACCGACGACACGGTAGCCGCCGAATGCCGCGCCGGCGTTGGGATGATCGTCCAACAGGCCGTTCAGCACCGCCAGGGCGTCAGGTTCCAGCTCGTCCCCGGCATCCAGCAGCAGCACGCGGTCGGCCACACAGAAGGCCATGCCGTTGTTGCGGGCGGCGGCCAGCCGCTGATTGGCCTGGGAGACGATCCGGCATCGCGGTTCGTCGGCCGTCAGCCCGGCCAGCACCGCAAGCGTGTCGTCCGTCGAGCCGTCGTCGACCAGCACCGCCTGCCAGTCCGGCAGCGTCTGGGCGCGAAGCGACCGCAGCGTATCGCCCACCTCCTGGGCCACGTTGTGGCATGGGATGATGATCGACACCTTGGCCGTCATGAGTCTCTCCGCCAGGCTGCTCCGATCCGCCTGCTCCGACGAAACACCGTCAACAGAGAGAGCGTGAGCCCTCACCCCACATAGCCTAAGGCCGCAAGTCGCCGCCGCACCTTCTCCTCGTCGCCGGGCTGGCAGGCGGTCGGCCCGAAGCAGACCTCCCGGTCGGTGGTCATGGCCTGCAGTCGCTCGAGCAACTCGTCCCGCAATTCCGGCTGCTGGCGGGCCAGATCGCGCCGCTCGCCGGGGTCGCTGTTGAGATCATACAACTCGACCGCCCCGCTGTCCGCAAGAATCAGCTTGTGCTCCCCGGTCCGCAGGGAGACCTGTTCAGGCCCGCCAAAGGACTTGATCGCGGTGATGTCGCCCTCAAACAGTTGTCGCGGCGAGGTTTCCGCGTACGAGTCCTGCCGGGAAACGCGATCGCCCTTCAGCAGCGGGACCAGGCTCTGGCCGTCCAGATGCTCCGGCCAGGTCTCCCGGGGAAAACCCCACAGGTTCAGCAGCGTCGGCAGAATGTCGACGTGCCGGACCTGTACGGGTATCCGCCGCCCTGCCTCCGTCAGCTCGCCCCATTTCCAGATCAGCGGCACGCGCAGAACGCTGTCGTAGAGGTGGTGGCCGTGGCCGCGCTGGCCGTGCTGGAAGAGATCCTCGCCGTGATCGGCGGTGATGATCAGAGCCGCATCGTCCAGGCGGCCATGCCGTCTCAGAACGTCGGCCAGCCCGCCCAGGCAGACGCCGTCCACGATCTCGCGCAGCGTGCGCGAATAGGCTGCATCGGCCGGCACGCCGGTGTCCAGGTGGTAGTCGTGGAGGTCGAAGTAATGCACCCAGCAGAAGACCTTGCGTCGCCCGGCCTCGGCCAGGAAGTCGTCCAGGGCGGCGTTGAGCTGGCCGCCGCTCTGCCAGCATCCTCCCCGGCCGGTGTCGTGGCCGTCCAGGACATCCCGGTAGCGGTCGAAGCCCCGTCCCAGGCCGGTCGGCGAGTTCAGAATGAAGGTCGAGGGAAACCCCGCCGTGAGATAGTCGGCGCGGGCCGCGTAATCGGCTATCGACAGGATGTGCGACGCGCAGAGTTGTCCCAGCAGCAACCGTACGCCGGTCCGAAACGGATAGGCACCGGTCAGGATGCTCGCCACCGCCGGCGTGGTGAACGGGGCGTGCGTCACCGCCTGGGTGAAGACTGCGGCACCCTGGCCCAGCCGGTCGAGCACCGGAGAATCACCTCGCGTTGAACCGCACAACCCCACGTAGTCGGGCCTGAGGCAATCGATCGAAATCAGGAACACGTCGCGGACCATGGGCAAACCTCTGCCGGCGGGTGCTGTCGGGTGACGGATGGCTTCACGGATTCCAGGCGTTTCACCCCTCGGTCGGCTCTCCTGAGAATCCCCGTTAGTATCGGCAACCGCCTGTAAACGCCTGCATGGAAAGGACTGGACGTGGCGGCCGGCGCCGGGCAAGGCCGCCTGCGCCTGCTGCCGCGCACGGCTCGCGGAGGGCAGAGACTCCAGCCGGAGGGCAAGTCGGAACGTGCCACGAGGAAGGCGGGACGACAGAGCCCGCCGCATGCGCAACTTCTTATAAAAGAAAAGGATATGCTTCCTCGGATGCCGGGTCGAGCTTCTGTTGTCGTGCGGTTCGAACCGTCAGGTACGCGCAAGCGACGGCCCGAGAGCGGCGTTCAGGCCGTGACCGGACGCTCCCATCCCAGCCGCCGGATGTCGCCTTCAAAGAAGCTGATGGTTTCGCCGAAGTCGTTGGACCGGCGATGCTCCAGGATCGCCTGCTCGATCGCCGGCGGAAACAACGCGTGGTGTCGGCAGAGGATCTCGTCGTTGGGCTCCAGGCTCACCGGCGGACCCATCCGCCGCACCAGGGCGAAGACGTTGTAGCCCTGGCGGGCATAGGCGCCGTGCCGGATCGCGAAGCCGGCGCGCAGCAGTGTGATCATGAGCTGCCCGACGTTCCAGCCGCTGAAGACGTGCCGGCCGACAATCTGGCTTTTGTAGGGTGGCACCGCCAGGGCCAGCAGACCACGGGGCCTCAGCACGCGCCGCCATTCCCGCAACACGCCGAGCGGGTTCTCGAAATGCTCCAGACAATGGGAAGCCCAGATCGCCTCCAGCCCGCCGTCGCGCAGCGGCAACCGGGCCAAGTCGGCCTGCAGGCAGCGGCAGCGGTCCGGCCGACCAGCCGCAAGCTCCCGGACGGCCGGTGTGAACGCCCGGTCGATCGCCAGAACGAGACAGCCGGCCTCAACGAAGTGCCTCGCCTGATACCCTCGGCCGCACCCGAGGTCGGCGATCCGTGCCGGCCTTTCGGCCAGGAATCGATCGATCAGCGGGAGTTGATCCGCGTAGAGACTCAATGAAGGTTTCCCGTCACGGCGTGGGTTGCACGGGTGGTTGCACGGGTGTCGTCATGAGCCTCCGGCACCGGCCGATGACCGATGACCCGGGCAGGTATTCCACCCATGATCGCGCCGGCCGGCACGTCGTCAGTAACCACCGCGTTGGCCGCGATCACCGCATCGTCGCCGACGGTGATATCACCCAGGATCTTCGCTCCCGCGTAGATGATCACGCGATGGCCGATGCGCGGCTGACGCGGGTCTCCGCAGGTCCGCACACCGATGACGACTCCCGAGTAACACGCACAGTAGTCCCCGATCTCGACGTTGCGGCCGATGACCACGCCGCGGGGGTGGGCGATCGCGAAGTCCTTGCCGATTCTGGCCTTATAGTGAATCTCGGCCCCGCAGAGCAGGCCGTTGAACTGCTTGATCAGGCAGGGCAGCAGCGGCAGCCCCGCGCGATCGCACCAGTGCGCCGCCCGGTGCAAGCGCACCGCCATCCGACCCGCGTGCAACAGGTTCTCAAACGCGTCGTTGATCCGGTCGATAAGTTTCATCATGCGGTCGCGCGCGGTGAGGACCATGCACGATGACCCAGCACGCCGACGAGCAGGCTCGGGTTCCCACGGTGTATCGGAGGCCCGGCGTCCGGCCCTCCAGCTTTTCACCCGGCGGCGCGATCAGGTGCGTCGCACGAAGCGCCTTCCATCGCCGTGCGGGGTCGTGCGGCGATGACATGATTGCCATGCATGAAAAATGCGATTGACGGAATCGCCATGTGCAGTTACTGTCTGATCCGGAAATCCCGTTCGCGTCACACGGGATCGTCTACTCTCATTCAAGGGAGGTTTCGCCATGGCTAAGAAGAAAGCCAAAAAGGCTGCCAAGACCGTCAAGAAGGCA
>CALLOB010000046.1 GCA_938005315.1 uncultured Phycisphaerae bacterium | reverse complement strand
ACGGCCATGCGCGCCCGCGGATTCCTGCCGCGATGCGACCGCCGCACCATGACCCTGACCGGCCAGGCCGTCGGCATGCTGCTAATCCGCTCGCTGGAACGCGCCGACCGCGTCTATCTCGCCATGCGGGCCCGAGGATTCGACGGCCGCTTCCGCGCCGGTCCGGACCGGCCCGCCCGCCCCTCCGACGTCGCCGGACTGGCGCTCCTGGCCGCGGCCGGCACGCTGCTGGTCGCCCTCGACCGCCTGAACTGAACGACTTTCCCGGCCCTCTTGGCGGAACCGCGCCCAGCCGCTACACTGCCGGCCGTCCACTCGGCGCGACCGCCGCCGGCGGCGCGAACGCGTGCCGGAGGCGCGATGCATGTCCCAGCCCGATGCCCTGGCCTGGTGCCCCGATCTGCCTGACCGTATCGCCCGGCTTCGAGCCCTGTACGAACGCCGGGCCGCCGACCGCGTCTTCGCGGCCTTCAGCCTGCCCAGCCCTGCCCTGCGGGCCTTCGCCGAACGCTACGGCTCGGGCTTCTGCGACGCCCCCGATCCCCGCGAACGCATCGCCTTCTGGGATGAACACCTCAGCGTCCGCCGTGAACTCCACGACGACAGCGTGCCGGCGGCCTACCTCTCCGAGTGCGACCAGGGCCTCTACGGCGGAATCGTCGGCGGACAGATCCGCTACCTGGCCGACGCCGACACCGGCTGGATCTCCTCCATGGTCCCGCCGCTGCTGGAGGACTGGTCCGGGTTCGAGAATCTCCGCATCGACACGCAGGGCCCGGCCTTCCAGGCCTATCTCCGACAACTGGAGGTCTTCCGCGAAGGGGCCCGCGGCCGGTTCGGCCTGAGCCACTTCATCCTCATCGACAGCCTCAATTTCGTCTACGAACTCGTCGGCGCCACCCGCACGTATCTGGCCCTCTACGACGTGCCCGAACTCGTCCGCCGGGCGATCGACCTGGCCTTTGAACTCAACGTCCTGGTGCAGGAGACGTTCTTTGGGGCCGGAACCCTCGTCGCCGGCGGCACCTGCAGCAACATGGTCGAGTGGATCCCCGGCCGGATCGTCAGCGAAAGCGTGGACCCCTTCCACATGACCGGCGTGGACACCTTCGAAACCTGGGGCCGCGAGCCGGTCGAACGCATCCTGGCCCGCTTCGACGGCGGCGTCGTCCACATCCACGCCAACGGCCGCCATCTGCTGGAGGCCGTCTCCACCATCCGCGGCCTCAAGGCCGTCTACCTCGGCGACGACCGCGGCTTTCCGCCGGCCTTCGAAATCCTGCCCGAAGTCCGGCGCCGCGTCGGCGACCTCCCCCTGGTCGTGTCCTGCGCCCTCGAACCGTTCGCCGACGCCCTCGACCGCGGCCGGCTGACCGGCGGCGTACTGTACAAGGTCTCCGGCGCGCCCGACGCGGACCGCGCCAATCGGCTGATGGAACGCGTCAGGACGTATCGCGCCTGAACCCCGGAGAGAAGACGACCGCATGAACCAGTTCTCCTGGCCCATCGACGGAAGCATCGTCGGACTCTACCTGCTGGCCACCATGATCGCCGGGGTGATGGTCCGCAAGTACGTCGGCAAGGTCGAACACTTCCTGGTCGCCGGACGGGAGATGAACGTCTACCTCGGCATTGCCTCTCTGGCGGCCACGGAGTTCGGCGTCGTCACCTGCATGTACACCGCCCAGAACGGCTTCCAGAAGGGCTTCGCCGGCGTCACGCCCGGGATCCTCATGGCCGCGGCCATGTGGTTCGTCGGCTGGACCGGTTTCTGCATCAGGCCCCTGCGCGACGCCGGCGTGATCACCATCCCCGAGCTGTTCGAGAAAAAGTTCGGTCCCCGCATCCGCTGGCTCAGCGGCGTGGTCATCGTGCTCGGCGGCCTGCTCAACATGGGCGTCTTCCTCAGAACCGGCGGCGATTTCCTCGTGGGCGTCTGCGGCTTCGACCCGGCCTACCTCGAAGAGGCCATGACCCTCCTGCTGCTGCTGGTCGCGACCTACACCATCCTCGGCGGCATGCTCTCGGTCCTGGTCACCGACTTCCTCCAGTTCGTGGTCATGAGCGCCGGCATGCTGGTCGTGACCGTCTACCTCCTGGCTACCATCGGCTGGAACCCGATCGTCTCCGCCGTCGCCGAACAGCGCGGCCCCGGGGCCTTCAACCCCTTCCTCCACGAGGACATGGGCTGGGATTACATCCTCTTCAACGCCGTCGGAAACCTCGCCGTCGCCCTGACCTGGCAGACCGTCGTCGTCCGCGTGCTCAGCGCCAGGGATGCCGCCACCGGCCGCAAGATCTACACCCGCACCAGCTTCTTCTTCGTCTGCCGCTTCCTGCTCCCGGGCCTGTGGGGCATGGCCGCCCTCGCGGCCCTCGACCCGGCCGCCCTGCACGCACTGGTGCCGGCCGACCAGGCCGCCGCCATGACCGAAAGCCAGCTCAACGACAGAATCTCCCTCATGGCCATGCCTCACCTGCTCAGCACCGTCATTCCCGTGGGACTCACCGGCCTGCTGGTCGCCGCCATGCTCGCCGCCGATATGTCCACCGACGCCTCCTACATGCTCACCTGGGGCGGCGTGATCTATAACGACATTCTGGCCCCATTCCGACGCGGCCGATGGCCCGAAAAGCTCGGCATCCTCGTCAATCGCATGATCGTCGCCCTCATCGGCGTGTTTCTGCTGGTCTACGGCCTCTGGTACCAGCTCGAGGGCGACCTGTGGACCTACCTGCTGGTCACCGGCTCCATCTACCTGTCCAGCACCTCCGTCCTGCTCGTCGCCTGCTGCTACTGGAAGCGGGCCAACAACTGGGGCGCCGCCGGCGCGATCATCTTCGGCGCCGCCATCCCCGTCGCCTACCTGGTGATGGAAAAACTGCCCGCGACCGCCGGTTTCGCCAGGTGGGTCGGCAAGGACATCGCCGGCCTGGCGACTTTCGCGGCCGCCGCCGCAGCCATGGTGCTGCTCTCGCTGCTCAAGGACAGACTCGTCGGCCGACCGGCCTCCGGAGACCCGACATGATCCCCCAACACCCCTTCTGGTGGCTCCTGGCGATGGCCTGCCTGGCCTGGTACAGCCTGGTCACCGCCTACGTGGCCGTCCTCGGCGCACGCGACATCCGCACCATGCTCCGACGGCTCCAGGCCGAGAACGCCTCCACGCCCCCGGAGCCCTGACCCCGGCTCCGCCCTTCGTTCGGCATCGCCCCGCCCCGCCGGCTCGGAGGGCGGACCGGATTCGCCCGCCGGAATGGCGCCCGCTCCTTCAGCAGTCATGCGGCCGAGCCGCCCGAGAAGCGCCCCTGAGGTTGTGCATCCCCGGCACGGACCGGATAAACTGCCCGACGGCAGGGCCTCGGACGGGCCCGGACCACAGGGAGCGACGGAAATGAGCAATCTGATCGCCTGTCGTGTCGCCAGCTACGGCAAGTTCCAGGAACGCGCCTGGCAACACCTGCCGGAAATCGGCATTCGTTTCGTTGAAATCCCCGTGCCCGCCCCCGGCGAAATGGATGATGTCCGCAAACGGCTGGCCGACAGCGGCCTGCGGGCCTCGTCCCTGCAGTGCAGGTGCGACATCACCTCCCCCGACGCGGTCGAGAGCATGAAGCCCCAGCTCGACGCCTGTGCCGAACTGGGCGCCCGCATCTGCTTCCTGAGCCTCAAGGCCGGCGACGCCGACCGCGCCGCGGTCTTCAGACGCATCGCCGCCCTCGGCGATGAGGCCGCGAAACTCGATCTGCTCGTGGCCATGGAAACCCATCCCGACCTGGTCAGCAACGGCGACGTCGCCGCCGAGACCATGAACGCCGTCGATCACCCCCGCGTCGGCGTCAACTACGACACCGCCAACGTCTACTACTACAACCGCGGCGTCGACAGCGTCGAGGAACTCAAGAAGGTCGTCGACCACGTGGTCAGCGTCCACCTCAAGGAGACCAACGGGCAGTACCAGACCTGGCACTTCCCCGCCCTGGGCCGCGGCATCGTCGACTTCCCCGAGATCTTCCGCGTGCTCAACGCCCGCGGCTTCACCGGCCCGTTCACCCTCGAACTGGAGGGCATCAGGGGCGTCGAACTCGACGAGACCGGCCAGCTCGCCGAGGTCGCCGATTCCGTGGCCTACCTCCGCCGCATCGGCGCGATGTGACCGGGCCTAAGGTCAGGTCCTGCCCGTCAGCACCGCCTCGCCGCGGGCCGCCTCCGGCACGCCGAGGGCCTGATGGGCCCAGGCCAACGGCACGCGCATCCGCAGTTCGTTGACCGCCGTGTCCAGCACCGCCGCCAGAGCCCGCAGGTCCCGCGGCGGCTCCAGCACCCGCCGGAAGAACGGCACCGGCACCCCCGGCCCGAACCGGTAACGCGCCAGCGGAGCCAGCACGTCGCGCCGTACCGTCCGGGCCTCCCGGGCGATGTCGTCCTGCCGGATGTCCAGCCGCACCTCGTTGTGCACCTGCGGCGTGGTCGCGAAGTTGCCCGCCTCGCCCGAGAGCGCCTCCACCGTCAGCGTGCCCCCCAGCCAGGCCTTGCTCAGCTCCCGGTTGAAGAAATTGCACAGATGCTCGTACGGCGGCGGCGCCTTGCCCTGCCCGGCCTCGATGAACTCCAGCTCCACCGCCTTGCTCACGATCGCCGCCGCGTCACCGCCCAGCGACTCCACCATCCGCAGCAGCTCGCGCTTTTCCTCCGGCGTGGCCGAGGGCTCGTAACGCGCCACCCGCACCGGCATGCCGAACACCTCCGTGTAGACCATCCAGTCCTTCAGCGCGTAGTGCTTGCCCAGGTACGCCATCGCCGTGGCCCGCAGCAGCCCGCCGCGCATGGGATGCCCCGACACCGCGTGCGGACAGTGCACCACCAGCTTCCCCGCCGGCAACGTTTCGCCGGTCACCGGCTCGCGCCGCGTCAGGATCCGCAGCCGGCCCCGCCCGTCGAAGGCCAGCCGGTCGAACGGCACCGGCACCACGTCCACCAGCCGCAGCTCCCCGCCGGTCGGCTCCCACACGTTCTCGGCCACCGCGATGTTCCGGCCGATCGCCAGCGACAGATGCTGCAGTGCCGCATCCAGCCCCTCGATATCCGACAAGACCTCCCGGCAGTACGCGGCCGCCTCTTCCGCCGCAGCGGGGTCCACGCCCTCGCGCACCTCCGCAGCCGAAAGAATCCGCCAGCTCAGCCCGGTCAGGGCGAGCCGCCGGATCTGTGCCACCGCATGGAGATGCGCGTCCTTCTCCTCCATCTGCTCGAACAGCGCCAGAGCCTGCTCGGCCGAACCTTCGTCGGCCGCCCGCAGGATCCGCGACAGCTCGCCGGGCGTCAGGCCGTCGGCCGGGTATTCCCGCCAGCGCCGCGGCGCGGCGGCCTCCACCACCCGCCCCGGCCGGGGACGCGAGCCCTCCACCCTGCCCCTGACCGCCTGCACCATCCAACGAGCCCATCCCATCGCCAACCCTCCCGTGATCCCCGGCCTTCCCACCCTCTGCGGAGTCCTCGCCGCCCGAGCCGCAACCCACCGTACCGCCCCGACCCGTTTCCCGGCCGTTTGCCCAACCCCTCGCCGTCGCTGCCGTCCTCGCCGGCCGCTTCACCAGATCCCCGCGCGGCTGAATCGCAACCCCCGACCGCAAAGCATCTCTGCCGGTCCGCCGCCGCCCTGTTCGGCCGCCCGCACCGCCAGGCACGCCGCCCAGAAACGATCCCCGTTCCCCCCGTCGCCGCCGGCCGTGTAACGCGGCGGACCACACGGCGATACCGACCGTCGGATCGACAGCCAGTCCGCCCGGATCGCCGCGTCCGCCGGAATGCGGATCGTTCCCTCCTCGACCCGCAGCCTCAGCCGCGTGGCCAGCTCATCCTTGACCGCCGGCGTGAAGATCACCCGTTCGACACGCGCGCTGCCGAACGCCTCCTCGGCCTCCTCCGCCAGCGGCATGCCCATTCCCCCGGCGTCGATGCAGCATCGCCGCAGTCCGCGCAGGCTCAGCACGGCCCGCAACACCTCCCGCTGCCGCCGAAACGGCTCGTCGGCGCTGCAGCGCACCATCCGCGTCACCAGCACGTCCTCGCACCGCTGCAGCACCCAGAACACCGTCAGGTCCCGAACCCGCCCGATGTCCACGCCGCAATACAACTCGTCCGCGCCGCGCACCAGCCCGTCCGGCTCGTCCGCCGCCACCGGCGCGGGATCCTCGACCGCCGCGATCCGCCCGGCCGTCAGAAATGCCCCGCCGGGCTCCAGGAAATCGCAGCCGAATTCCTGCCGGAACAGTTCCTCGTCGGCCATCGCCGCCCGCAGCGCCTGGGCATCCGCCGGCAGCCCCGCGGCCATGGCGTCCTCGAGCGTGACCACCGTCCGGCGGAACAGCGGATTGTCCCGCAGGGCCGCGAACACGTTGCCCGCCCCCTTGGGCGTCGAGGCCACGTCCAGCTCGCCGTCGCCGCGAAGCACCGCCGGAAACACCGCCGCCCAGATCGCCCGGTCGTCGCGGTGCATCGCGAACTCGTCCAGCAGCACGTCGCCCGTGAAGCCGCGGGCCGTCAATGGATTGGCCGGCAGCCCGATGATCCGGACGCCGCCGGGCAACTCGATCGTCAGCCGCCGGAAGCGCGTGCCCTCCAGGAAGAGATTCCGGTGGAAGCGCGAGGCGATCCGCAGGGCTTCGCAGTGCCGGCGGACCTTGAGCATCAGCTCCAGGCTCTGCCGCTCCCCGGCCGACAGCAGGATCTGGGTCCGCCGCCGGGCCAGCCCGCGCAGCAGCCGCCGCAGAGCTTTGGTGAAGCTCTTGCCCGTCTGCCTCGCCCAGCAGTCCCACTGGAACCTCGCCGGCGACTCCACGTCCGCCCGCTGATAGCTCGTCAACGGAATGATCGCCCCGCAGCCGACCTCCACGCCCGCCACCTCCCGCGCCGCCGGACGCGGCGCCGGCGTCCCGATGCGGCCCTGCCGCCCAATGCGTCGGAGAACACCGCAGAAGACCATCGCGCCGGGCGTTCCGCACACCGCCGGAAACCGCAACACCCGGACCCGCCGGCAGGGATCCGGCCTCGACTCCGGGGCCGCCGATCCGACCCGCGGATCGCCGGCCGGCGGCGTTCACTTGACCCGGGCACGCCGCTACAATGCCGCCATGCCCATGTATCTGCCCACGCTCGAGGAGTTCAGGGAACTGGCCGGCGACGCCAACACGGTGCCGGTCTATACCCGTCTGCTGGGCGACCATCTGACGCCGGTGACCGCCTTCATGGCCATCGCCCGCCGGTCGGCGCATGCGTTTCTGCTCGAAAGCGTCGTCGGCGGCGAGAAGATCGCCCGCTATTCGTTTCTGGGCGCCGACCCCCAGACGACCTTCCAGGCCACCGGTCGCGAGGTGCTGATCGAAAGCCCCGGCGGTGCCATCCGCCGCCCGGCCGACGATCCCCTGAAGCCGCTGGCCGAACTGCTGGCATCCCACAAGGCCGCTCACCTGCCGGACCTGCCGCGATTCTGCGGGGGGGCTGTCGGATACGCCGCCTACGACATCGCCCGCTACTACGAGCCGCTGCCGAACGCCCCCCCCGACGACCGCCGCCTCCCGGACGTGATGTTCGGGCTCTACGACACCATGGTGGTCTTCGACCACGTCAGCAAGACCATCCTGGTGATCAGCCACGCGCACATCGAGCGCGAAGGCGTCGAGGAGAGTTACCGTCGGGCCTGCCAGCGGGTGGCCGCCGTCGTCCGCCAGCTTTCCGAGCCCTGTGCGGCCAGGGTCGGCTTCATCGCCCCGCGCGGCGACCCCAACCTCCAGTTCACCAGCAGCTTCGAGCGCCCCCGGTTCGAGCAGGCCGTCGAGAAGTGCAAGGAGTACATCCGGGCCGGCGACATCTTTCAGGTGGTGTTGTCCCAGCGACTGAGGGTCGACACGCCGGCCGATCCGTTCGACATCTACCGCGCGCTGCGGGTGGTCAACCCCTCGCCCTTCATGTTCTACCTCAAGAGCCCGCGGGTCATCCTGGTGGGCTCATCGCCGGAGATCATGTGCCGCGTCGAGAACGGCGAGATCACCAACCGGCCGCTGGCCGGCACCCGTCGCCGCGGCCGCACCGAGGAGGAGGACGCCGCCCTGGAGGCCGAACTCCTGGCCGACCCCAAGGAGCGGGCCGAGCACATCATGCTCGTGGACCTCGGCCGCAACGACGTGGGCCGCGTGGCCAGCCTCGGCACCGTCGAGCTCAAGGAGGTCATGACCGTCGAGCGTTACAGCCACGTCATGCACATCAGCAGCGACGTCCGCGGCCGGCTGGCCCCGGGGCTCAACGCCTTCGACGCCCTCCGGGCGACCCTGCCGGTCGGCACCGTCAGCGGGGCTCCCAAGGTCCGGGCGATGCAGATCATCGACGAGCTGGAGCCCACGCGCCGCGGACCCTACGCCGGGGCCGTCGGCTACGTCGATTTCTCGGGAAACATGGACACCTGCATCGCCCTGCGGACCATGGTGGTCACGCCGGGCGACGTCTTCGGCAAGCACGCGGTCTACATCCAGGTCGGGGCCGGCATCGTGGCCGATTCGCAGCCCGACATGGAGTACCAGGAGACCATCAACAAGGCCAAGGGCCTGCTGCGGGCCATCGAGATCGCCGAACTGGGTTTCGAATGACGGGGAAAAGGCAGAACGACGCCGCTTTCGGCCATCAGGCCGGGGCGATGTCCACATAGCGCGCCAGCCGACGCAGGGCGGTCAGCGTTTCCACCGATGCGAACAGCCGGTAACTCGCCCCCGGAGTGGTCTTGGCCACCGCCACGCGCGACGGACGAATGATCCAGATCCGGCCGCCCCGACGCTTGGTCCGCACCGTCCGGGCCCGGGCCAGCCGCTGCCGCTCCTTGCGCACCGCCGGATCCTGCTGAAACAGCCGCATCAGCGTCTTGCGGCCGCCGTCCGACCGGGGCTCGGACTTGACCGTCACCTTGATCCACTGACCGGGCATCACGTCGGACATCGCTGTGCGTCTCCTGCGTTGATGGTCGCGCCCCGAGGCACTGCCGAGAGCCCTTCCGAAGGCGGCGACCCCCGATGCCGGGCGAGCGCGGTAGTATAGCCCAACGACCGTTGCCGCGCCAATGGCTCAGGGGGTTCGGTGTCCGGCGCCGAGCCGCGCGTCGTCGGGAAAGCCGGAACTTTCGCCTTGACAGCACACAGAAGTCTTTTATCATCAAGAAGTTATGTCTATCGTCGCCCTGATGACCGACTTCGGCCTTCACGACCACTATGTGGCCGCGATGAAGGGCGTGATCCTGCAGATCGATCCCCGGGCTACGCTCGTGGATGTCTGCCACGAGATCGAAAGCCATGACATCCTGCACGGCGCGTTCGTGCTGCGGCAGGCGTTTCCCTGCTTTCCGGCCGGAACGATCTTCGTGGCGGTGGTGGACCCCGGCGTGGGCAGCTCCCGCCGCCTGCTGGTCGCCCGCTACGCCGACCGGCTGATTCTGACTCCCGACAACGGCCTGCTGACTTTCATTCACCGCGACGTGCCCCTGCAGGAACTGCGGCTTCTGGAGAACCGCCGCTTCTTCGCCAGCACGCTCTCGCCCACCTTCCACGGCCGGGACATCCTCGCCCCGGTCGCCGGGCACCTCTCCAGGGGGCTGGCCCTGGACAACCTCGGGCCGGTGGCCGATCACATCGACGTGCTCGACCTGCCGCCACCGCGGCGGCAGCCCGACGGCAGTCTCCTCGGCCAGGTGTTGGTGGTCGACCGCTTCGGCAACCTGATTACCGGCATCAGCGACATCGACCTCTCCGCGGCCAACGCCCCGCGGCGGCGGCACGAGGTTTCGCTCAACAACCGGCCGATCGGCCCGCTGATGACCACTTACAGTGACGTGCCCCCCGGCACGCCCCTGGCCCTGATCGGCAGCACGCGCATGCTGGAGATCGCGGTCAATCAGGGCCGGGCCTGCGACGTGCTCGGCGCCGGCCGGGGTGCGGTGGTTCGGGTGACCTGAAAACCGGGGGAGTCGGAACCCGCGCGGTCCTCGACCGCGCCCTGCAAGGAGACTGCTGATGATGCGAAGCCCTATGCGCCTTGCGGCGATCACCGGACTGCTGACGGTCGCGAGTGCCGCGGCGGCCAGTGAACAACCGGCCGTCTGGTCCGTCGATCCGCTGATCAAGGTGTTTCCGGACGACATCGCCGATATGGCCGATCGTTCCGCTTGCGGCCCCGCGGACGTCGCCCGCGGCGAGCACGCCTCGCTGCAGGTCGTGGTCCGTCACGCTGCCGCGCTGAGCGGTCTGCGCGCCGCCGCCGGACCGCTCAAACACGAAAGCGACCCCGGCGCCGAACTGCGCGCCCGCGCGCCGCGCTTCGTGGGCTACGTGCCGGTGGACCGGCCCATTCCCAACCCGCCGACCGACCAGCTGCGCAAGCCGCCGGCCGACTTCCCCGACCCGCTGCTGGAGGAGGCCTCGATCGACGTGCCCGCCGGCCGGGCTCAGGCCGTCTGGGTGACCGTGCCGGTGCCGGCCGAGGCCGCCCCGGGCCTGTACCGCGGCATGCTGGAGATCACCGCGAAATCCGGGGAGCAGGACCTCCGCGCGAGTGCCCCGCTGGAGGTTCGCGTGTACGACGTGACCGTCGGCCGCAACCGCCTGTGGGTCACCAACTGGTTCCACATGCACTGGCCGCACATGGCCGTCCAGCCGCAGGCCGGTTCCCCGGAGTACTGGAGCCTGCTGCGCCGCTATGCCCGCAACATGGCTGATCACCGCCAGAACGTCGCGCTGATTCCGACGGTTCAGCTGGCCGAGTACCGCGTCGGCGCCGGCGGGACGCTGGAGATCGACTTTGCGACGTTCGACCGCTGGGTGACGATCTTCAGGGAGGAGGGCGTCATCGGCCGGATCGAAGGCGGCCACATCGGGGGGCGGGCCGGCGGCTGGCATTCCCCCTTCGTGGTCGGCATCCGCCGTGTCGAGAACGGCCGGGTGGTCGAAGGCTCCGTCGATCCGGGCTCGCCCGAGGCCGACGCCTTTTTCGCCGTTTTCTTCCCGGCACTCGTCCGCCACCTGCGGGAGAAGGGCTGGCTGGACATCTATATGCAGCACCTGGGCGATGAGCCGGCCCCCGATAACGCCGACAGCTACCGGGCCATGGCCGCCCTGGCCCGCCGCCACGCCCCGGAACTCAGGATCATCGAGGCCTGTCACGCCAAGGAGTTCATCGGGGCGATCGACATCTGGGTACCGATGCTCGACCTCCTGCACCGCGACGTGGAACACTACACCGAGCGGCAGAAGGCCGGCGAGGAGGTCTGGTTCTACACCTGCCTTGGCCCGCAGGGCGAATACGCCAACCGCTTCATCGAACAGCCGCTGATCAAGACCCGCCTGCTGCACTGGATCAACTACCGCTTCGGGCTGGTCGGATTTCTGCACTGGGGCTACAACTCCTGGACGGACGAGGACCCGTTCAGGAAGGTGACCCGGGACCTTCCCGAGTCGGTGTTTCTCCCGGCCGGCGACTCCTGGATCGTCTATCCCGGCAGGGACGGTCCGCTGGATTCGATCCGCTTCGAGGCGATGCGCGACGGCATCGTCGATCACGAGCTGCTGTGCATGCTGGCGGAGAGGGACAAGCCCGCGGCCATGCGGCTGGCGGAGCGGCACGTCCTGGCGTTCGACAGGTACGACACCGACGTCAGGCGGTTCCGGGCGACGCGCCGCGAGTTGCTGGAGGCCCTGACCCGGCGCTGACGGGCGATGGGCAGGCATCAGGCCCGCGCGGGCATGTCGGGTGATGCGCGGCGCGCGAACACAGGCCGGGCCCCCGTCCATCGCCCTTCAGCGCGATCGCGGTTCAATCGGGCGTTCGGCGGCTTCGATACGCCGCACGGCCGCCCGTCGCCGCGTGATGGCTTAGCCCGGTTTTCCGGGCCGGCTAGCCGGTTCAGGCGATCTTGTCGGGAACCTGGAATCCCTTGCGGTAGTCGCGGGTCAGCAGGGCGTTGGCCTCGGCGTCGTCCACGATGGTCTCGGCGTCCTTGTCCATGACCAGGCGGCGTCCCAGGACGTAGCCCTGCTTCTCGACGTCGATGCCGTTGGTCTTGAGGTGTTCGACCGTCCGTTCGTAGACGTCCAGCGCCGCCTCGTTGTCGCCGAAGGCCTCGGTGCGGGGCAGGAACGGCACCCGCTTGCCCAGGCGGATGGACATGTTGCACAGGTGGCACAGGGCCGCCGAGTAGTGGCCCTCCAGCACGTCGGCGTTGAGATCCTCGACCTTGCGGCTGCGCACCGCGGCGATGAAGTTCTCGAAGTGGTTCCTGCCGGGGCCCATCTCGACGGGCACCTCCGGCAGCGGTTCGGGCTTGTCGCCGCCTCTGGGGAAGAAGGTCTCGCCGTTCACCAGGTCGCCGGCCTCGAAGTGCAGGATGTTGCCGATGGTCACGCCGCGGTAGTCCGGGCTGGGCAGTCCGCGGGTCTCGAAGATCAGCTGCGTCTGACCGAAATCCATGATCGCCATGTGCGTGCTGGCGGTTTCGCCCTGGTCGATGTGCCCGATCCGGCCGCCGAAGGCGATAATGCTCGCCGGCAGCGTCGCCCCGGGAATGCACCAGCGGGCGATATCCATCTGGTGGACGCCCTGGTTGCCCAGGTCGCCGTTGCCGGTGGCCCAGAAGTAGTGCCAGCGGTAGTGGACCAGATTCTCGTGGTACTCGAGGTTTTTGGCCGGGCCGGCCCAGAGATCGAAGTCCAGTTCGGCCGGCGGGCGGATCACCGGGGCGTAGCCGATGTCGCCGCGCGTGGTCCTGCCGCTGCCGGGCTTGTAGCACAGCCCGCGCGAGATCAGCAGCCGGCCCAGCTTACCCGACCGGGCCAGCGCCGCCGCGCGGGCCCACTTGCCTTCGCTGCGGCTCTGCGTGCCGTGCTGGACGATGCGGCCGTACTTGCGGGCCGCCTGGACCGCCACCCGTCCCTCGTGGATGTTGTGACTCATGGGCTTCTCGACGTACACGTCCTTGCCGGCCTGGCAGCCCCAGATGGTCATCAGCGAGTGCCAGTGGTTCGGCGTGGCGATCGAGATGACGTCGATGCTCTTGTCGTCCAGCACCCGGCGGATGTCCTGGACGGCCTTGGGCACCGACCGACCCTGGGACTTCTCGCGGGCCCGGTCGATCCGGCTTTCGAACAGCCGCGAGTCCGGATCCACGATGTAGGCCAGCTCCACGTCCTTCATGCCCGCCAGCCTGTCGATGTGGCCGCTGCCCTGGCCGTTGACCCCGGCCACCGCGGCCCGGATCCGTTCATTGGCTCCCAGTGCGCCCAGCGACGGGGCGGTCAGCCCGGCCAGGCCCAGTCCCGCGGCTCCGGTGGCGGTGCGGCGAAGCATGTGACGACGTGTGATACGAGCCGGCATGAGTCGACCTCCTCAGGCGAACGCCTGCCCCGGGCGGCTGCCTGTCTGTGCGGCGCAACCCGACGGATTGCGCCGGCATGATGCGCGGGGCCGGCAACCTGCGTCCGCACGGTCCCGCGGAAATCCGGATGAATGCCGCGATGCCCGGATCGGCCCCCGGGATCGCGGATGACGCCTCAACGTTCGCGGATTTCGCCCGGCCAGTCAAGCCCGGGGCGCCGATCGCGCCCTGCCGGTCCGGTTCGCCCGGTGATCCCGGCCGGCGCCTGGCGGCCGGGGTTTTCGCTGCCCCGTATCCTGCGGTCACGACGGGTGCCGCTGGGTTTTCACTTTCCGCGCCCTGTGGGGTATGTATTGTGGCGTCAGGTGTCCGAGCCGCCGGCCGCTCGGGGCGGTCGGCGACGGTTGCCCGCGATCGTACCTCCCGGCCTGGCAGGCACGCATGGAAGCGAGCCTGGTCACGGACAGGCGCGCCCGCGTCCAGCCGGCGAGAACCCTGCGGTCTCGAAGCGCTCCGGTAAACAAGGCCCCTGCCGGTCCACGTCGTGGCCGGAGGATACGGACAGATGAAGTCCGCTTCCCGCTGGATGCTCGGTTTGCCTGCGCTGGCCGCCCTGATCGGGCCGCCGGTCGCCCTCGGCGCTGCGGCACAGTCCGGCCCGGCGGACGCCGCGTCGCCGGCGGAACGGGCCCGGGCTCCGGTCGTGGCCGAACCGGCCATCGCCGCCAGCCGTCCGGCGACCGGGGACCGGGAACCGGCCGACGGGGCCTCCGCCGATCGGCCGGTCGATCCGGTCGAGGCGGCCATCGCCGCGAGCAGAAACCCCGCGCCGTGGCTCAAGTGGGGGGCCGACCTTCGCCTGCGCGAGCTTTACATCAACAACGGCGTGCGGCTCGACAAGAAGCACCCCGACCACGAGATCCACCGCCAGCGGTATCGCCCCCGGTTCTGGACGACCGTGTCGCCGCACCCGATCGTCGATGTCAACATGCGGCTGATCTGGGAGGCCAACGGCTCCTGCAAGCCCGACAGCTACGACGACTGGGACCCCGGCGAAGTCTTCTTCGATATCTTCAACTTCGCGATGAAACAGCCGGGCGGCCTGCCGTTCACCGTCACGGGCGGTCGGCAGGAGATCGCGCTGGGCGACCGCTGGCTGGTGTTCGAGGGCAATCCGCTGGACGGTTCGCGGAGCATCTTCTTCGACGCCGTGCGCTGGACCACCGAGCTGGAGGCCATCCAGACAAGGATCGAGACGATCTACCTCGAAACCGACGCCGAGGGCGAAGGCTGGGTGGGCATGCTCAAGTCGCGCGACTTCAGCGCCACCACCGGGCTGCCCGGCAGGCGGTACATGACCGAGCAGGACGAGCGCGGGGCGATCGTCTGGATCGAGAACAGGTCCCTCCGGCGCACCGAGATCGACGGTTACTTCATCTACAAGCACAACGACCGGACGCTGGCGACCGGCAGCGACGCTGACATCTACACGTTCGGGCTGCGCGGCGTGCACGATTTAGACGAGCACTGGCAGATCCGCGGCGACCTGGCCGGCCAGTTCGGCCACAGGAACGACGCCGGCCTGTGCGCCCTGGGCTCCAACAACCGCCTGAGCTACGACTTCAAGGCCGGTACCGTAACCGGCTGCGGATGGATTACGAGTACATGTCGGGCGATCGTCCCGGAACCGGCGCCGACGAGGCCTTCGATCCGCTGTCTGTCGATCTTTCGGGAAAACAGGCCCTACCAGGTCCGCGGACCGATCAGACTGCTGGCCGAGGCCGGAATCGACATTCTCACCATGGCCCTGGCGGATACGCGGCAGTTCGGCATCCTCCGGCTGATCGTGGACGACTGGGAGAAGGCCAAAACCGTTCTCGAAAGAGCCGGGTGCGCGGTCACCGTGACCGAGGTCGTCGCGATCGAGGTCCTCGATCAGCCCGGCGGCCTCGACCAGGTGCTGGCCGGGATGGAAAAGGCCGACCTGAACATCGAGTACATGTACTCCTGCACGTTCCACCTGGGGCCCCGCGCGGTGATGGTGTTCCGTTTCGAGCAGGACCTCGACACGGCCATCGCCGCCCTGCAGGACGCGGGGGTCAACGTGGTCGGGCAGGCGGATGTCTTCAATCGCGGACGATAGCCCGCCCCGGGCCCCCTTGCGCCGTTTCGCGATCCTCGGCCTTCTCCGCACCGCCGGGGACGCAGTTCGGTCATTTTTTTCTTGACAAATCTTCCGCGAGAGGCGTATAAAACCTTTCAGCGTGGAGATCGCAGCCCATCTGTGTTGCACAACCTGACATCGCGCCGCGAGGTCTGCACGTCGTGCATGCCCGATCATGCCGGCGGATGAGCGGGGTTGGTCGAGCTGTTCCCGGTCGGTCAGCCGCGGCGCGATAGACAGCCCGGCCCGGGGTTCGCGCCGGCCGTGCGCGATCGCGCGGCGACCGGACCGGTATGATGCGCGGAGGCAGCAGCAGAGACGACGATACTTTCGACGGATCGGCGTCGATCATGAGGTCTCGCCCGCCGCGGGGGCGCAATCGCAGGGCCGTCGTACCGAAATGTCCTTGTATCCCTGCGATCCCTCCTGGGGGCTACAGGGCTGTCGCCAGATCATCGGTGTTCGGGGGGCTTGTACCGTTCAGCGGCGCGCGGCAGCTGAAGCTGATCGCCGCTCGGGCTGTTTTGATTTCAGAGGATCCGGAGAACCTCCCGGGGTTCCGCGTCCGGTGACGCGCGGGAGGCAGCTCCGGTCCGCGAATCACGTTTCAGCGAGGAGGTCCGCTCATGAAGATGCACACTGTTTGGCTGGGCGCCGCCCTCTTTTGGGGGCTCGCCGCCGGAGGGGTCTACGCCCAGGGGTCGTACCCGATCTGGGGCACGCACTTCTACGGGACGGGCGAAGAGAACGACATCATGCTCAATCACTATGCCTGGACCGTGGAGATGTACTACACCGACGACACCGAGCACTTCGACGCGAACCGCTGGAACCAGGAGCGGGCGAAGTTCCAGGCCATGAGGAATGCCCGCTTCAGGATCATCCTGCGGATCGACCGGTCCTACGGGGACACGATTCCGCCGGATCAGGACTGGGAGGGCCGGTACTATTTCGCCTATGAATGTCGAAAAATCGCCGAGAACGTCGGCGATTACTGCGAGGCCATCATCATCGGCAACGAGCTGCGCGATGCTCCCGATTGCGCCCGATGGCCGAAGCAATGGTATGCCACCGTCTTCAATTCCAACGACAACGATCAGAACTGCGTCTACAAGCAGGTCAAGGCGGTCAAGCCTAACCTCAAGGTCGGTATCTACGCTCCCGGCGGCTGGCCCGGCGATTCGAATCTGGCCTACTGGGATTATGTCGTGAACAACGTCAAGAAGGACGCCAGCAACAAGCCCCAGATCGACTGCTTCCCCCTGCACGCCTACAGCGGCGCCAGCACCGTCTACGACACGAGAGTCGAGGATCCGCGATTCCCCAGCGAATGCGACTTCGGCGGCTTCTATCCCTACATGCGGCGGATCTACGCCATTTTCGGCGCCAGCAAACCCGTCTACATCACCGAGACGAACACCCAATGGTTCTTCGGCAAGTGGGCCGACAACGGCCTGACATCCGACCTGAGCTACCGCGACGACTGGATCAAGGAAGCCTACCATGCGATCGACAACTGGAACCGGGCCAACGACCTGAAGGTCTGCTGCCTCTGCTGGTATGTCTACCAGCATCAGTGCGGTCTGCCGTGCGACCAGTACAGCAACTCGCTCGTGCGCACCGACAACGCCCGGATGATTCGGGCCCGCAACGATTTCCGCACGCGCGTTTCCTGGGGAGACCTGGTCCCCGGCAATCCCGGATCGACCCTGAAGTGGGAGGCCGAGAACTTCACCAACAGCGACACGCGCGAGGGTAGAGGCTGGACCAACGGCATCGAAGGCACGGACTTCCACGACACCGACTCGGTCAACTCCGGGAACTTCTACCGCTGGACCGGCGCGGATGTCGGCGTGAAGCCCGATTACTCCGTCGTCTTTCTGGGCTGGACGGCTCCCGGCGAGTGGACACGCTACGAGGGACTCTTCGGGGGCTACAACTACAGGATCCGCTGCCGCTACTCGCGTGGGATCAGCGGCAACAGCACCGTCCGGTGGTATGTCGACGGAGTCCAGAAGGGGGCTCTGTCACTGGCCGGGACCGGCAGCTGGGACAACTATCTCATGTCGGCCCAGACCGGATCCTTCTATATCCCGCCCGGCGACCACTACATCACCATGTATTTCGATCACGGTTCGGTCAATATCGACTACTTCGAGTTCGTCCGGCAATGACACGCCGGACCTGAAGGCAGGAGGCGGCGAGGTCGTACCCTCGCCGCCTCTCCGCCGCAGCCGTCGGGCGACCGCCTCGACGCATGTGAAGTTGCAGCGGGTTTCCAAAGCCTTACAGCGGAGCGCCGAGAATCAGGAACGTGGCGATCGTGCCGGGCCAGCCGGCGTGCCAGACCACCGACCAGAAGTCGTCGGAGGCCCGCGTGAAGTCGAGGTTGCGCTCACGCTCGGACTTGTACGTGGCGTGAACCTCCAGCACCCGCTGGTGCTGGGGCTGGGACTCCACCTGCCGCAGGGCCTGGAACTGGGCGGGCGTCAGACCCACCGGACGGGGGGGAAGCTCGGCCAGCGCCACCGCCGGCGCTGCAAGCACCATGGCCGCCAGAATCCATCGGATACCGTGTCGCATGACGCCTCTCCTCGCGGCGGTCAGCCGCTCCCGGTCCCGCCCGACCCCGACTCCGGCGGCTGGATGACCACCATCATCGCGTGATCGCCGCCGCTCCAGAGGATCTCGAAAACCGCCCGCTCGACCGAGTGCAGAGGCTCGGCCGAGGACGGGTCGAGGTAGTGGATAATATCGACCCCCGGCCGGTCGGGGTTCGACGAAATCCCGATCACCACCACCGCGTGATTGAAGGCCGGGTCGCCGGACTGCCGGTTGATCACGCAGATCACCGGGTAGCCCCGGTTCCTGAGCCAGTATTCAAGCCCGACCGGCGGTTCGCCGTCAAGCCGGCCCTGAAGCACGACCAGATGCAGGTCCCGTTCGGCCAGAAACGCCCGGATGTCCGCTACCCGCGTCTCGTCCAGTCCCCGGGCGACCAGTTCCTGCCGTACGCCGGCTTCGGTCAGCACCCGCCTGTCCAGCACGTAGTTGGCGGCCATGACCGCACTGGCCACCAGGCAGGTGGAATGGGCGGTGGACTGCTCATAGATCACAGGCAGCGTCCCGGGAGGGTGGGTGACCACCTTCCTGGGTGGCGCGGCACATCCCGCCATGCTCAAGAGAGCCATAAACCCATATTTGACAAGCGATTGAGTCGTGTATACGCCTCCCCTGGCATCCCGCCTCACCTGCGGACGGCTTTATGCGCGACCGCCGCGGGATTGTACCGGCGGGGCCGGCCGATCCAAAGCACAGGGGACGCAGGCCCGGTCTGACGGGCTTACCGACGTAGACGCCCGGCCCCGGCACCTTCAACCGGTCCCGCCCGATCGGACGGGTCCGCCTGTCTCGCCCGGCGGCAGGCCGGGCGGGCCGAAATGTGGTATACTTGGCCGATAGATCGAACAAGGGGGCGATTTGGGCTCGACCGGGCATGAAGAGGTCGGGGCCGCGTGCCCAGGTTGTCAGGAGGCCTGGTTAAACACCTGGCGAAAACAACAACTGCCAACGCTAGTCCGTTGCGCATGGCCGCCTGAACGGCGACCCGTCCCTTCCGGTGACGCCTGCTAGCCGGCGGGGGCGACGAACAGCAGGCCTGCCCGCGAGGGTCGGTGCCGTGACACGCGGGTTCGTACACCTCGGCACTGGGCGACCGGAAGCCTGTCGCTGGGCGTCCGGCCGCCGAGATCAAATCAGACGACTACGCACGTAGAAACCACGGCCGAACGGCCACGGGACGGGGGTTCGATTCCCCCCGCCTCCAATATCTCCTGGCAAGCACCGCCGCGCGGGTTGCGGTCGGGTACGGTCCGGGCCGGGCGCGGAGCGGACGGGATCGGTGACAAGTCAGGACATCGCCCCGGCGGACCGGGAGGATTTTCTTTCGCCCGGATGGGCCGAGCGGAGGGCCCGCTCCGTGGGGGCCGCAGGAATGGACGCAAGAAAGCCCCTGATGGGGGACGCGACGGAGCGCGTCCCTCCGGGAGGCTCCCCCTGCCCGGACCACAGATAACTCTGCCCAGGGGGTCGCGCACCCGGGCCAATGGTCCCCGGCCCGACATGCTTCTCAAGACGGCTCCGGAGGGTTATAACCTGCGGCCATGTTTCTGAGGTATTTCTGCGTCGTCATCCTGGTCGCCCTGGCGGCCGTGACGCCGGGCTGCACGGCCCCGGCCCAGCCGACCGAGCCGACGATGGCCCGGGTGGCCTTGGAGGCGCCGGTCGAATACGAGCGGCTCTGGCAAACCGCCGGCGACGTCCTGCGCGACCACTACTTCCAGCTGGATCGCGTGGACCGCGGCAACGGCATCATCACCACCATGCCGGAGACCAGCGCCGGCTGGATCGAGCTGTGGCGGCCCCAGCCTCAGCCGGCCTACTACTGGTGGGAGGCCAATCTCCACACCGTGCAGCGCAAGGCCACGGTCAGCATCAGCCCCGCCGAGGGGCCGGGGGCCTACGAAGTCCGTGTGCAGGTGGATCGCTATCGGTTCAGTCTTGAGGAGCGCCAGATCGACAACCCCGCCGGGGCCCTGCGGCTCTACAGCAATGCCGCCCCGACGACCTCGGGCCGCCTGGCCCGGGTGGCCGAGTCCTCGCACTGGGTTCCGCTGGGGCGCGACGGCGACATGGAGCAGCGGCTGCTGGCGGCGATCATGAAACGGTCCGGGGGCCTGACCGCGACCGATCCGAAAGACGACCACCAGCCCGCGCCACCCTCCACGCAGCCGCAATAGTCCTCGACGGCCACGGCTTTCGTCGGGCGATTTCACGCCCGGATCAGGCGTTCGCAGGCCGCCTGCGCCGCGGCCGGGTCGTCCGTGCCGCGTACGATGGCCCGCCCGTCGGGAAACAGCGTGATCTGCAGGTTCTCCAGCCGGGCCCGGAACATGTAGGGGTTGTAGCGGACCTCGATCTCCTGGTTGCCTTCCAGTCGCCGCGCCAACGCCGCGAAGCCGATCCGCACCGGCTCGCGGGGAAAGACCTGCACGGTCAGGTGTCCGACCCGCCGCGTGGCCGGGGGCTCCGGGCGCCCCTGGAGGTACTCGAAGCGACCCTGCCCGCAGCACGGGCAGCTTCCGTCCCGAGCACCGGCCACATTGATCGGCACTCGCCGGCCGGTCCAGAGGTCCAGCTGCCAGAGCCTGCGGTCCACCGCGTCCAGGCAGCCGGCCAGGATCTTGATCGCCTCCATCGCCTGGTGGGCGGCCACGGTCTGGACCGCCGGGGCCAGGATACCGTCGGTGTCGGCGGTGACGTTCAGTTCGGGGGGCAGGCCCTGCTCGAAGACGCAGCGCAGGCAGGGGGTTTCACCCGGCAGCACGGGCATGACCAGCCCGCGGGCCCCGGCCACCGCGCCGAAGACCCAGGGACGGCGGGTCTTGACCGCCAGATCGTTGATCAGATAGCGGGTGGCGAAGTTGTCCGTCCCGTCCAGCAGGAGGTCGGCGTCCTCGGCCAGGGCCTCGATGTTGCCGGGCGAGACCTCGTCGATCACCGCTTCGATGGTCACGGCGGTGTTGACCCGCTGCAGATACCGGCGGGCGGCTTCGGCCTTCGGCAGACCGCCGGCGATGTCGTCCTCGCTGAACAGCACCTGCCGCTGAAGATTGCTCAGCTCGATGCAGTCCCGATCCACGATCCGCAGGTGTCCCACGCCGGCGCGGACCAGCGTGTTGGCCATCACCGACCCGAGGGCTCCGCATCCGATCAGCGTCACCCGACCGGCCAGCAGTCGTCGCTGCCCGGCCTGGCCCAGAGGCGCAAACCGCATCTGGCGGTCGTAGCGTTCCAGGTCCGCGACCTCCGGACCCTCCGCGGCCTTGCGGGACTTGCTCATCGTCAGGCTCCGTCATCGCGGTCTGTCGCACCGCCCTGTGCATCCGGCCCCGGCATGGCTGCGGCCGGCTTGCCCGCCGCGATCTCCCGGTGGCCGGCCCAGCTCTGGCGTGCGGCATTGACGAACAGCACGCCGAAGACCACCGACAACAGGCCCTGCCAGTTCCCGAAAGCCAGCCACGCCAACCCGGTCAGCCCCAGCAGAAGGGCGATCAGCCCCGAGAACACGGCATCCGCGGCCAGCGACCAGCGCAACCCCGCGCCGCACAGCGTCGCCGAGACCAGCATGGCCAGTCCGCCGATCCGCAGCGTCCAGCCGAACACCGCCACGGAAAGATCGTAGGCCCGATCGCCGCTGATGCCGGTCAGGTTCCAGCCGAAGCCGAAGAAGAGCATCAGACAGGCCGCCACCAGGGCGGATAAGGCGGTCTGCCGCATCTGACGCCGCGCGGCGTGAGAGACCGGCCGTTGAACCGACTCGGACATGATCGCTCCTCCCGTTTCGCCCGGTCTCCTCGACCGTGGCCGACCCGTCGCCGAAGGACTCGCTGCCGCCGGTAATGCCCGCCAAGGCACGGGTCGGCGAGCATCAGTACCGATACATTTCCGGCCGGCGCTGGGCGAAGATATCCGTCCCGGGGGCGACGCACTTGTCCAGCGCACGGTTCAGGTCCACCTCGGCCACGGCCTGGCGGCTCTCGCCCGGCGGCACCTCGTCCAGCACCTCTCCGTCCGGCCCGATGATCGCCCCGACGGTCGCGCCGGCGGCGATCACATAAATGCGGTTCTCCAGCGCCCGGGTGCGCAGCACCGCCAGATCCTCCGGCATGTCGAAGACCGCCAGGACCTCGGCTCCGTCCAGGGCCGCGATCCGGGCGGCGACGAACGAGTGCACCCAGCGCGACGGCAGGACCGCGACGCGAGCCGGGCCGGCCTCGAAGACGCCCAGGCGGTCCGGCCAGGTCAGAGCTTTCAGGTCAAAGGCGTTGGCCAGCATGCCGAGCCGCTCGGCCTGGGCCTCGTGAGCGACGTTGATCACCGCGAGGGCGACGCCCTGCCGCCGGAGGGGCTCAAAAAGCTCGTCGCCCATCGCTCCGCCCGGCCGGGCGTGGACTACGGTCTGGGGTACCGCGGCCAGCCTAACCCTCCGCGGTTCGGATGGCGAAGCCAACCCAACGGCCGGGCCCGCCAGCCGCCGGCGCTGCGCGTCGGTCAACCACACGCGTCGCGCCATCCCCGGCGCGATGTCCGCCACCACCACGGTCTCGCCCGTCGGCGGAGCGGCGGCGGCGAGGGTGCCGTCGGCGCGCACGATGCGGCTCTGCCCGACGTAGCCGGTGGCCGCCATCTCCAGCCCGAACTTGTCGGCGCAGACGAAAGGCAACCCGAACTCCCGCGCCCGGGCCTCGACGAGAAAGGCCACCTGCGGATTGAAGTAGTGTCCCGGGTCGCGGGCTCCGTTGATCCAGCAGGTCGGCATGGCGATCAGTCCGGCCCCGTCGGCGGCCAGCGTGGCCAGGATCTCCGGCACGCGGGTTTCCGCGCAGATCGCGATGCCGATACGTCCCAGCGAGGTGTCGAAAGCCTGGATTTCCGTGCCCGGTTCGTACCAGTCCAGGTCGGCGTTCCAGAGGAACCGCTTGCGGCTGCGTCCCAGCTCCCGGCCGTGGTCGTCCAGCAGCACCGCCGCGTTGTGGAGTGCCTCGCCGTTGTCCTCGACGAAGCCGCAGACGATGTGCAGACGATGGCGGGCGGCGCGCTGGGCCAGCCACGCCAGGAACGCGGCGCTGTCCATGTGCCCGCCGGAGCGGTAGGACTGGACGGAGCCGATCAGGTAGGCCGGATAGGCGCATTCCGGGAGAACCAGCAGCCGCGCCCCCTGGGCGGCGGCTCCGGCGATCACCCGGTCCAGGGCCTCGCAGGTGGCGTCGGCCTCGTTCATCAGCCGGGCCTCGATCTGGCCGGCGGCCGCGCGAATGGTTGCCCGTTGGCGGACCATGATCGGCTGATCCTAGAAAGCCTGCCGTTGGTTTGCAACGCCGGCGGCGGTCTTTATAATCGCCCGTCGCGGGAGCTTTCAGGAGTCCGTACGACCCGACCGACATGGCCACGGGCGACTATTACGACGTGCTGGGCGTTCCGCGCGACGCCACCCCCGAACAGATCAAGAAGGCCTACCGCGCGCTGGCCAAGAAGTACCATCCGGACCGCAATCCCGGCGACCGCTCGGCCGAGGCGCGTTTCAAGCAGGTCCAGGAGGCTTACGACGTCCTGAGCGACCCGCAGAAGCGCGCGTTGTACGACCGCTACGGCGCCGCGGGCGTGGGCGGCTCGGCCGGCCCCCGGCCGGGCCCGGGGGGAGCGAGGGTTCACACCTGGGGCCCCGGCGGCGCGCAGGAGATCCCCATCGAGGACATCGCCGACCTGTTCGACATCTTCGGCGGGGGCTTCGGTACCCGCGGCGGCGGGGGGGGGGGCGAGAGCCTGTTCGAGCAGTTCTTCGGCGGAGGACGCCGCGGCGGGCGGCGGACCCGCGTCGAGCCCCCGCCCGGCTCCGGCGACATCGAGCGCGAGGTGACGCTCACCTTCGACCAGGCCATCCAGGGGACCCAGCTGGAGCTGAACGTCGACGGGCGCCTCGTGCGGGTGAAGATCCCGCCCGGGGTGGCCAACGGCCAGCGGATCCGGGCCCGCGGCAAGGGCCGTCCCGCCGGGCCGGGGCTGCCGCCGGGCAACCTGCTGATCGTCTGCCGGGTGTTGCCGCATCCGTACTTCAAGCGCATCGGCAACGACATCTACCTCGACGTGCCCGTCTCGATCACCGAGGCGGCGCTGGGGGCCAAGATCGAAGTGCCGACGCTGGGCGGCAAGATGCTGGTGAAGGTGCCGCCGGGGACGGCCAGCGGTACGAAACTGCGACTTCGCGGGCGGGGTGTGGTCTCTCCGCGCTCGCAGACGCCCGGCGACCAGTACGTGGTCATCCGCATCGTTCCGCCTGCGGTTCTGACCCCGCGGCAGCGGGAGCTGCTGGAGAAACTGCGTGCCGAATCCGGGCCTTCCCCGCGCGAGGCCCTGGGCTGGTGAGCCGGAACGACCGCCGATGCTCTGGATGTCCGGCCGGCGTTTCCGGCCCGGTCCGGGCGGGGCTCAGACAAGATGCCAGCCGACGATCCTCAAGCCAGACGAGTCGGGTCCGTGCTGCTGCTGGTCGGAACCGGGCTGGTGCTGATCGGCCTGGCCCTGCTGCTGCGGCAGGAATACGTCGAGCTGGCCATCGACGAGGCGGTCCTGCACGCCCATGAGCCGGCCGGTCGACCGGAAACCGCTCCGAGCCCGCTCGTGCCTGAGGTCCGCCGGCAGGGCCGCCTGCTGCGTCAGGTGCTGTTCCTCACGCTGATCCTGGTACTGGTCTTCGCCGTCAGCACGCTGGCGTTCCTCCGCTGGAGCCGAAAGTACCGCCGGAGTCTGATGCGCAAGCCCCGCCGGCCGACGCCCAGCAGCGACGTCTGGGCGATGCATCGGCTGAAGGGCGACGACGACGCCGAGCCGCCGGTCGCGTCCGGACAGGGGGGTGACGACTCGCCCGGCCCGGACGTATAATCCGTTCTCGCGGTTCCGCCGCCGGTCGATGGAGGACGGGTGATCAACTCTCAGATGCCCGAGAACGTCAGCAGCGCGACGCCCGGACCGTCCCCGCAGAATGGAGGGCTCCCGCCCGCGGAGGATCCGGAAAGGATCCGTCCGGAGGCGATGACCCCGTCCCCCGTGAAAACGCCGCGGCCGGTGCTCCTGCTGTTCGTCGGAGCCGGCGCGGTCGGAGCGGTGACCCTGCTGGGCGCGGTCGGTTCGGTCGTCTGGCTCGGCGTCGCCGGGCGGGCCGGGCCGCGCGACGTCGAACTGCTGGCCGGCCTGGTGGTGACCGGCATGACCGGCGCCGGGCTCCTGGCGGCCGGCGCCGGTCTGGCCTGGGGGCTGCGGCAGGTGCTGGGCGGGCTGGAGGCCATCGAGCAGCGCACGGCCGCGCTGGGCGAGCAGCTGGCCCACCGCGACGTCCGTCCGCAGGGCCCGCCGGCCGAGCCGCTGCCGGCCGACGAGCATCGCCGGATGCTGCTGGAGCTTCAGGAGCTGCTCCTGCTTCCGGAGGATCAGCGGGCCGAGCGATACCGCCGCCACGTCGATCGCGAATGGGCCGCCTGCCAGCGGGCGGTCGATGAGCACCTCCAGGCCAAGCGCTTCCGCCACGCCCGGGAGGAGCTCGAGCGCCTCGCGGCCCGCTTCGGGCCGCTGCCGCGCCTGGCGGAGGTCGAGCGCCGCGTGGCCGAGGCCGCCGAACAGGCCCGGGCCGAGCAGCTCGAATACGTCACCGCGAAGGTCCGCGACCTGGTCAGCGTGACCCGCTGGGAAGAGGCCGAGCGCGCCGCGGAGGAACTGCTCGACAAGTACCCCGGCATGCCCGACGCCAGGCTGCTGCTGGAGAATGTCCGCAGGGAACGCCGGCTCTTCGGCCAGCGCCACCGGCAGCGGATGCACGAGGAAATCCAGCAGTTCGTCAGTCAGCGGCGCTGGCGGGAGGCGGCCGGTGCCGCCCAGCGCTTCCTGGAGACCTTTCCCCAGGGCGCCGACGCCGACGCCCTGCGACAGCAGCTGGACACGCTGAACGCCAACGCCGAGATCGAGATCCGCCAGCAGCTCGAGCGGCACATCAAGGAGTACGTGCAGCGCGGCGAGTACTGGGACGCCCTGGGACTGGCCCGGCGGATCATCGCCGAGTACCCCTTCAGTCCCCAGGCCAACGCCCTTCGCGGCCAGCTCGGGCGGCTCGAGGAGCTGGCCCGCCAGCAGGGCACCCGCCGATGACCCCTGCCCGCGCCCGGCCCGGGGTGGTATAATGGGCGGTTTGCCCCGGGCCCGGGGTCCAGAGGATCTGCCGGGGGCCGGGGACAAGGGTCCTGCGCCCATGAAGCTCGAGAATCCGCTTGACATGCGGCAGCGGCTGGAGGCCTGGGCGGCCGGCTTCGAGCCGGTTCTGGCACGGATGCTGGCCGCTGATGACTCGGTGCCCCCGGGGCTGGCCCATGCCGTGCACTACAGTATCCTCGACGGCGGCAAGCGCGTCCGGCCCTATGTGGTCGTGCGGACCTGCGAGCTGTGCGGCGGATCGGCCCGGCAGGCCGAGCCGCCG
>CALLOB010000045.1 GCA_938005315.1 uncultured Phycisphaerae bacterium | reverse complement strand
TCGGCGGCTGATCGACAACATCCGGCGGAACCTGTTGACCCTGCCCCCCGAGACCGTGGTCTACAGCGGGCACGGACCGACCACCACCATCGGGAATGAACGCAAGTTCAACCCTTTCCTGTCCGAATAACCGAAAGCGGGGACCACAGACGCGCCCCGGGCCGCGCGAGGCGCAGCCGAGCCCGGAATCACAGCGCCACCCGCGATTCGTCCGGACCGCCGCCGCGTCGCGGACGTATCATCAGGAGGAGGTCGGAGGCACGGGCGAGAAGCCCGAAACAGGCGAAGGACAGCCGGAGCGGCTCATGCCGACGAAGGCGACCATCTCCGCGAAATGCCCGGTCTGCGGCATTGGCTACCGGGTTCCCGCGAACGCCGCGGGACGCCGGGCCCGCTGTGCCAAATGCCGTACCGTTTTCAGGGTTGAATCACTCGCCGCCACACCCTCGCCACCGCCGCCGGCGCGCATCGGCCGCCGCATGCCGGTCGAGGTCCCCAGACACCTGCCCACCGAGGAGGACATTCTCGGATGGCTCAGCGAGGGGCAGGACGATGAGGGATTGATCGACCGCGAGGAGGCTCTGGACTCGCTGCTCGGCAGCGGAGCGTCCGCCGTCGCCGGCGATTCCGGGACCGGTCTGCCGGCTGCCGCCGAAACCTCCCGCCGCCTGGCAGAAGACCAGGACGATACCCTCGCCCGCGTCGGGCTGAACGCCCGCAACGACGCCTGATCGCCAATCCCCCGGGCCCCTGATCGTCCGTCTCAGCGCGCCGGCCGGCGGATGTCGCACGCTCCCGCCGCCAGCGAGCCCTCAGGGCCCGCCCAGGGCGACCGGCCCGCGTTGGCCAGGATCGACGTGCCGTCGGACAGGGTCGTGCAGGTGACACCCGGGGCCAGCCGCTCGTGCCGGATGATGAACTCGTATTCCAGTTCGCCACCCCAGCGGCGGTGCTCCAGCCACTTCGCCCGGATTTTCGCCACCTCCTCGCGCGTCGGGGCGGCGTTGAACTCGTATCCCGTCCGACCGGCCACGTCCGGCCCGCCGTGGTAGCAGCACAGCCCGTGATAGATGACGTGCTGCAGCGGAACCCAGTGGTCGATCAGACCGGCCTCGCTGTACCCGTTGCCCGGGAAAACGCCCGGCTCGCCGCCGAACGGGCAGCTGGTATTGCCCGCGTTGACGATGATTCCCAGCAGCCCGGCGATGCTGGTCTCGCAGCCCACCGCCCCGAACACCTCGGCGGCGTACCGGAAATACGCGATCGCCCCCTCCCCGTATTCCCGCCGGGTGATCACCCGGTTCGGCGGGAAGGTCTCCTCCATCACCGACAGGCACGCGTCCCAGTAATGCATTCCCCGCAGCCCCAGGGCCCGCAGCCGCGGCAGGTCCCGCCGGCCGAAACGCTCGAGCATCTCCTGCGGGATGCCCTGGTAGGAGTAGCCGCCGATCCAGGCCCCGTGGTAACGCAGCTCCCCGTACTCGTTGACCTGGATCGCCTCGGGCGTCCAGTCCGGCGAGCACCGGTACACGTCCTTGTAGTTCAGGTGGAAGGTCGCCCGGTAGCCAGCTTCCTCGATCGCCCGCATGGCCCGCCGGAAGCCCTCCTCGCCGCCGTGGGCCGGCTCCAGCGGAAAGACCGTCGGATGAGCCCCGTCGTGACCGCCGAAGTTGGCGCCGACGAAGACGAACTGGATCTTCTCGAAGCCGGCCTCGCGAAACAGCGGCACGCGCGCGGCGAATGCATCCCAGGACTGGAAGGAGCGCATCTCCCCGCGGCCGTCCAGGGCGGCCTGCCTCATGCCCATCATCACCCGCAGGTAGGCCGCGTCCAGAAAGTAGGCGATGTCGGGATTCCCGGCCGCACGCTGCCGCAGCGTCTGCACGCCGCGCTCCTTCAGCAGGATCTCGCGAAAGACGTTGCCCACGCCCGAATAATCCGCCTGCGCTCGGTCCAACGCGATCAGCCGCAGCCGCCGGTCCACCGGATCGAGCTTCGAGTGCCAGAAGCGGCGGTAGTGCCAGACAGGGTTCACGGACGCCAGACGACGCGGGCCCTGATCGCGTCTGGCCCGGATCTCGGTGTCGTACTCGCCGCTCAACAGCACGCCCATCAGCCCGCCGCCTTCGCGCAGCGTCGCATAGACCGGCTGCTGGAGCTGGTCCTCCCAGGCGGCCTGCTGGCCGTACATCATCCCGCCGTACTCGGCCGGGGCGTCCGCGCGAAAGCCCCAGCGACGCCGCAACCAGGCCTCGCTGCCCGGGTCGCCCGCGTCCGACCGTTCGGACGCCCGATTGGCCCGTGGATGGGCGCGGTCGAAGTAGTACACCGCCCCCGACCAGCTCGGGATCAGCAGACACCCGGGCGAGCCTGCCGGCGTCGCCCCCAGGTGCGGCAGCGGCTCGATGCTCATCAGCCGCCAGCGCTGCGGAATGTCCCCGCCGGCCTGCTGCTCCCGGAGCGAGCCGATCGGCACCGCGATCTCCAACGCGTCGTCGGCGAGCCGCAGCTCCACGTCGAAGGCCACGCCGAAGCTCATCGTGCCCATGGCCGACGCCGAGCCCTCGCCGGTATCGACGTGAATCACCGCCCGGGCGTCGTCCAGCCGCTCGATGCCCACCGTGCAGCGCGAGGCGGTCCATTGCGGGCTGATGATCAGCGACCGCATGCGGTCCTCGGTGGCGTCCCAGACCCGCACCACGCCAAAGTCCGGCGCTTGCCAGACCTCCCCCGTCCGCCGGTCGGTCAACACGCAGCCCGGGCCGTCCAGCGCCAGATCGATGTCCAGCTGCAACCGGCCACTGGTCAGCGAAAACCGCGTGTCGGCCACGGCTGGCGAGGTCAACAGCCCCAGCAGCCCCGCCACGCCCGCCGTCCACAGCCGCCTGACCATGATTCACCTCCCGCCCGGCCCTATAATGACCGGCCATGAGCCCCGTGATCGGTCTTCGTGCTTCAATCGTGATTCTGCTGTCGATCGCCGCGACGTCTCCGGCCGGCACCACCGGCGACGAAGACACCTTCCGCCGGATCAAGGCCCGCATCGACGCCGTGCCGGCCATCGACACCCACGACCATCTCTGGCCGTTCGAACGCCTCTGCACCGCCGGCCCCGAACCCGGCGTCGAGGCCATGAACCTCTGCCGGCTCTGGCAGCACACCACGCTGAGCTGGATCCGCCCGTTGACCGCCCGGGCGGCCGGGGAACCCTTCGACGACTGGTGGGCCCGGGCCCGCAACGACTTCGCCGATGTCCGCGCGACCGGCTTCTACCGCTTCATGCTGCCGGCCCTGGCCGACCTGTACGGCGTCGACTTCGACCACGTCACCGACGAGCAGGCCCGCGATCTGGACCGGCGGATCACGGAGAACTACCGCGATCCGCGATGGTTCTACCACGTCGTGACCGAACGGGCCAACGTCGAACTGGTCTTCACCGATCCCTACTGGGATCCGTTGCGGATGTCGGCCGCCTACCCATTCGAGGTGCCGGTGCTGAACATCAATTGCCTGGTGGGCGGATTTCATCCGTCCGAGACGGCCCCCTACCCCCCCGCCGACCCCTACCGCCTGGCCGCCGAGCTGGGGCATCGCGTGGAATCGCTGGATGACTACGTCGCCCTGGTCGACCGCATCATCGCCACCGCCCGGCAGCGCGGCGTCGCCTGCGTCAAGCAGACCTTGGCCTACGGGCGGTCGCTGCGTTTCGAGAACGTGCCCCGCGAAAAGGCCGCCGAGGCGTTCGGACGACCCAGGTCCGAGCTGACCGCCGGCCAGATCGCCGCCTTCCAGGACTTCATCATGTGGCGGATCGTCGAGTCCTGCGCCCGGCACGAACTGCCCCTCCAGATCCACACCGGCCAGGCGCGCATCCAGGGCTCCAACCCCATGTTGCTGGTCGACCTGATCGAGGCCAACCCCGACACCCGCTTCATCCTCCTCCACGGCGGCTTCCCCTGGGTCGGCGAAACCGGCGTCATCGTCATGCGGAATACGTCCCACGTCTGGGTGGACTGCGTCTGGCTGCCGATGCTCAGCGAAACCACCGCCCGCCGGGCGTTCCATGAATGGCTGGAGATGATCCCCTCGAACCGCATCCTCTGGGGCGCCGACACCGCCAACGCCGAGGGCCTCTACGGCGCCACCGCCCTGATGCGCCGCTGCTGGGCCGAAGTCCTGGCCGAAAAGGTCCAGGCCGGCCGACTGACCGAGCCCGACGCGCTCCGCATCGGCCGGCAGATCTTTCGCGAGAATGCCCTGGAACTGTTTCCCGCCATCCGCGAGCGGCTCTGGAAACACAAGGGGCCGATGGTCCCGCCGCCGCCGGCCGGGGGGTGGCCGCAGCCGTGAGAACCCTCACCGACGCCGAGAAACGCCGCGTCCGCGAGCTGCTGGCCGTGCTGGTGGGCATCGACAGCAGTGTCCCGGCGCCGCAGGATGAGGACCGCCTGTGCCCCGAGGCCCGGATCGCCTCCTGGCTGGCTGATCACCTCCGCGGCATGGGCATGGCCGTCGAGACCCGCGAGATGGTCCCCGGCCGGGCCAACCTCGTCGCCCACTGGCCCGACCAGCCGGTCGCCGGCCGCCGCAGCCTCATGCTCGAAGCCCACATGGACACCGTCACCGCCGAGGGCATGACCGTCGATCCCTTCGGCGGAGAAGTCCGTGACGGCCGCATGTACGGGCGCGGCACCTGCGATACCAAGGGCTCGATGGCCGCGTTCCTGACCGCCATGGCCATCGCCCGCGAGTCCGACCGGCTGCCGGCCGACAAGCTCTACTTCGTCGCGACCTGCGCGGAGGAGACCGGATGCCGCGGCGCCCGGGCCCTGATGGCCGGCGGATTCCGCACCGATGCCGCCATCGTCGGCGAGCCCACCGGCTGCCGCCTGGTCACCGCCCACAAGCAGCCCCTCTGGATCCGGCTGGAAACCCTCGGACGCGCCTGCCACGCGTCCACGCCCGGGCTCGGCGTCAATGCCGTCGAACGGATGGCCCGCGCGGTGTCCGTCGTCCACGGGCCCTGGGCCGGACGGCTCGCCGCTGCGGACCACCCCCTGCTGGGGAACTCCACCGCGGCTGTGACCTGCATCGAGGGCGGCGCGCGAATCAACATCATCCCGGCCTCATGCCGGGCCGAGATCGACGCCCGGATCGTCCCGGGCCTGTCCTGCGCCCGGGCCGTCGAGGACCTGGATGCCCTGCTGGCCGAGGAGATCGGGGCCGAGAGCTTCCGCGTTCTCTCGGCCGAAAGCTTCGGGGCCCTGGACGCGCCGCCGGACGCCCCGCTGGTCCGGCGACTGCTGGACCTCTGCCGGCAGGCCAACGGCCAGTCCGGCCCCGAGGGCGTCAACTACTTCGCCGACACCGGTCCGTTTCACCAGGCCGGCATCCTGGCCGTCCTGTTCGGGCCCGGCGACATCGCCCAGGCTCATACCGCCGACGAATTCATCAGCCTCGACCAGCTCGAACAGGCCACCGCCATCATGGTCGCACTGCTGACCGGGAGCCCCGGAAAAAGCCTCCTGCAGCCCGGGGAAAACGTGGCTTCCGGCGGATAGAATGGCCTGGCACCGGCATGCGTTGACACCGCCCTGCCCCGGCGGGAGAGTATCCCGGAACGCCGGGACGCAGCGCACGCTCCACACGGCGCGAGGTCTGGTCATGGCCACAGGTACGGTCAAGTGGTACGACGAAGCCCGCGGCTTCGGCTTCATCCAGCCCGATGAGGGCGGTCCGGACGTGTTTGTGGCCGCGGCGGCCATCACCGCCCCCGGCGTGCGGGCGCTGGCAGAAGGTCAATCGGTTCAGTACGAGCTGCGCCGCGGGCCGCGCGGCGATGCGGCCGAAAACGTCAGGCCCGGCCGGAGCGGGTGAAACCACCATGTCGACCAGTCCGCCGACCGGCCTGATCTGGACCGACCGTTTCCTGGACCACCGGACCGGAGCCCACCACCCAGAACGCCCCGCCCGTCTGGAGGCCATCCGCGAGCGCCTGACCCACACCGGCCTCATGGCCCGGCTGTCCGTGATCCAGCCCGACCCCGCGCCGGCCGAGATGGTCGAAAGAGTCCACGACCCCGCCTATATCGCCCGTTTCCGCCAGCGGTGCGCCGGCCAGGCGCCGTTCATCGACTCCCAGGAATGCCCGCTCAGCCCCGGCACGCACGAGGCGGCCTGGCTGGCGGCCGGGGCGCCGGTCGCCGCCGCCGACGCGGTGATGTCCGGCAGGATACGCAACGCCTTCTGTCCCGTGCGACCGCCGGGCCACCACGCCGAACGCGCCACGGCCCTGGGCTTCTGCTACTTCAACAACGTCGCCGTCGCCGCCGAGCACCTTCGACACCGCCACGGCCTGCAGCGCGTCGCGATCCTCGACTGGGACGTGCACCACGGCAACGGAACCCAGCACCATTTCGAGGAGGATCCCCACGTCCTGTTCGTCAGCATCCATCAGCACCCCCGGACGCTGTTTCCCGGAACCGGCTTCGAGGACGAGACCGGCCGTGGCCCCGGCGCCGGCACGGTCCTGAACTGCCCGATGATGCCCGGGGCCGGCGACGAGCAGTATGTCCGGGCCTTCGAGCAGCGGATTCTGCCCGCCATCCAGGGCTTTGAGCCGCAGTTCCTCCTCGTCTCGGCCGGCTTCGACGCCCACATGGACGACCCCCTGGCCAATATCCGCCTGACGACCGAGGCCTTCGAGTGGATGACGCGGCACGTACGCCTGCTGGCCGAGGAGGTCTGCGGCGGGAGGATGGTGACCGTGCTGGAAGGCGGCTACAACCTCGACGCCCTGGCCGACTGCGTGCAGGCCCACGTGGAGAGCCTGATGGCGGTTCGCTGATCCGTCCGACGTGCGCGCCCGGAGACGGGCATCCGCGGGCTCCGGAGCGTCCGGCCGCCGGTGGCCGCCCTGCTGCCGGCCGCAGGCCATCCACCCGCCCATTGACATCTCCCGCCGGGCATGTGCCGCCCGACCATGGCGGCCGGTCCTGTCCTGCTCCGATTCGACACGGCATGCGGTCAGAATGCCCCGGAACTTGTCTCCCCGCCCCGTTCCCGGCCTGTACCCCGGAAAGCCCGGAAGGAAAACGCCACGACAGCGTGGATCGGACATCCCCGCCCCCGTCAGCATGGCGCAAGGGTCCGCGAAAGAGGACGGCCGCGGCGTTCAAGGCCCCCCCGCCAGCCGCAGGTCAGTTGTTGCTGGGACGCGCCTGGTCCAGGCGCTTGCGGATGTACTCGGCCCGCAGTACGCTACGCTCCTGGCCCTCCAGCCGGCGACCGAGACGCTTCTGGAGATGGGCCGACTGCGTGCCCAGCAGCAGCTCACTGACCGCCTCCAGGTCGATCGTCTTGACCCGCTCCATCAGGATGCCCATCCGCAGGTGCGACAGCAGGAACAACGCCTCCTCGCTGCTGATCACCCGGGCGTTCTCCAGAACGCCCAGAGCCCGCCAGACCTTGTCGTCCAGCGCCGCGGGACTCTGGGTCCGCAGCTGCCGCCGGGCCTCACGCTCGTAGTGGACCATCGCGGGAATCACCTCGGACTTGAACCCGTTGAGAATCTCCTCCTCGCCGGCCCCCAGCGTCACCTGGTTGGAAACCTGGAAAAAATCGCCCAACGCCTCGGTGCCCTCGCCGTAAAGCCCGCGGATCGCCAGCCGCATGTCCTTGGCCGCCCGCAGCACCTTCTCGATCTCGTTCGTCAGCTTCAGCGCCGGCAGATGCAGCATCACCGAGACCCGCAGCCCGGTCCCCACGTTCGTCGGACAGGCCGTCAGATAACCGTACTGCCGGTGCCAGGCGAACTCGACGACCCCCTCCAGGGCCGCGTCCACCTCCGTGGTCTGATTCCATGCGTCGTCGAGGTTCAGCCCCCGCCGCAGCACCTGGATCCGCAGGTGGTCCTCCTCGTTGATCATCAGGGCCATCGTCTCGCCGGTCGAGATGGCCACCCCCCGGCAGCCCTCGCCCTCGGCGTGCTGGCGGCTGATCAGGTGCCGCTCCACCAGGAACTGCCGGTCGATCGGGTCGCTCTGCTCCACGTCCACGTAGAAGGTGTTCTTGCCGAACTCAAGCGAGCGGATCGCGTCGAACAGCGTCCGCTCGATCTCGGCACGCTCCTCGGGCGAGGCCTTGCTGAGAAAGCGGTGACCCGCCAGGTTCCGGGCCAGACGCACCCGCGAGGAGATCACCACGTCGCTCATCGGCCCGCCGGCCTTGAGCCACTCGCCGCACTCGTGAACCAGTTGGTCCAGGTTCATGCCTTGTCCAGCTCCGCCAGCCGGTCGCGAAGATCGGCCGCACGCTCGTAATCCTCCCGCTCCACGGCGGCGCGCAGCTCGCGCTGCAGCTCGAGCCGACGCTGCTGCCTGGGATCCAGCTTCACCGTCTGTCCGGGCCGCTTGCCGGTGTGGTGCGTCGCGCCCTCCTGGGCCCGCTGTACCACCGCCGCCAGGGCCTCCCCGAAAACGTCGTAGTCCTTCGGGCAACCCAACAGCCCCTGGTTGCGGAACTCCACGAAGCTCATACCGCAGTCCGGGCACCGCATCTTGATCAGTTCCTGCACCCCGGCCTGCGTCATCAGGAACGAGTTGAGCACCTCGTTGATCGACACGTGCTGCTTGAAACTGATTCCCTCGGTCGCGGCGCAGTGCTCGCAGAGGTGACGCTCGCGCTTCTCGCCCTTGACCAGGTCAGTCAGGTGAACCGTCGCGGGGTGCTTCTTGCATTGCTGGCAAACCATGATCTCATGCCTCCAGCCTATGATACGTCCCGCGCCCAACGGCGGCGCGATGGCCGGATTCCAGACGCCGCGGCCCGGCCTGCCGCGCCCTCGCCATCGCAGCCGACCTCCCCGCGACCGGCCGCGGATTGCTCCTGGACTGCCCCGACCGTGCTCCCGCGAAAACCCCGGCCTCTAAGGCAGGCTCCTCCGCTGGCCGCCCCCCTGAGCCGTGTAATCACGCCTCCGCCCGCTCACGCTCTCCCGACGCCCTCACAAGCCGCGACCATTGTCTGACCGGGCGGCAACGATCCGGATCGAAAACCAGATGGTAAAGCCGTCAACCCTTGGCGTCAAGAACCCCGTATGGCGCAACCTCCTGCGAGGCAAATGGTTGCCGATCATACCCGGGCTGCTCATCCACCACGCCGACTCACCCTGGCTCCGCAACGGCCCGCCCCTCGGCATCGCCACAGCCCGACACGGTGGCCGTCGGCGAAGTCGAATCGCCGGTGGCGGCCAATCCGCTGCCCGGCCAGGACGCATAATCCGCTCGGCCTTCCAGCCGGCTGCGGCATTCCGGGATCGGCCGCGCCAACGGGCCTACAACCAACCCTGGATCTTCGTCACGGAGGCGCCCGCGGCTTGAAGTCCCAGGGAACGTGGGTGCGATTCCTGCTGGATGACGGCGTTGGGCCGTTAGTTGACCACAAATGTTTCTGGTTGACAAATATTCTGACAATGCATACATTCCGCCGCGCGGGACGATGAGATCGAGTCGACCAGTTTCCTGATTCGCGGCCGGGCGGGCACTGACCGGCAATCTGAAGCCCGGACGGGGGCTTCTCGGTGATCGGTGTTCCATATCGGGGGGACCGGTCGGCGATCTGGGTCTCGGAAGAATTTCCAGTACGGCAAGCGAGACCAGCGTCCAGTACGGGAAGCGAGATCCGGGGGCCGACTCCGTAGGCTTATCTCGCGGGTTGTTCAGCACGGGCTCCGGGCCGCTGGCCTGTACGAACGACGCCCCAGCTGATTCACCATGGAGGAACTGTCTCGTGCCCACACTTCAGCAAGCCGAGCAGCTTCGGGCGTTTGCCGAAGAGGTCTTCTCTTTGAGCAAGGAAGTCTGGGCTCAGCAGAGCCGTTCGCGGGGGCGGGAGCCGACGGAAATCACCGAGACGGAGTTCTTGACGCTGGACATCCTCAACCACGCCGAAGAGAAGCTTTCCGTCGGCGACATCCAACGGCGGCTGGGGGTCTTGCCGGCACAGATGTCGCGGATCATCCGGGCGCTTGAATCCAAGGCCGACGGGCCGTTGGTACGGTGCGAGATCAATCAAAGCGATAAACGAAAAATTGATGTTTCGCTTACAGAAAAAGGAGCCCGCACCTATCAGGCCTACCGCCAGATGAAACTGGGGAGCATCCAGAAACTACTGCTGGCCTTGAGCGACCAGGACCGGCAGGAGTTCATGCGGATCCTTCGGCTGATTCGCGAAATGCTGCATAACTCCATCAAATGAAACATGTTATATGCGCAATGGCAGGGGCGCAAATAAAAATATCTTGGTGCAAACTTTTTTCGGGGATCGATTGTCTAATAGCCTGAACGGAACGAATAATCTCCTGTGTTCCGGCCTGCAGGCCGGCGAGCGAACCCCCGACGCAGTATGGGGGTACAAGGAGGATCAAGGTCATGAAAACCGGAACCTCGACGATGCTGTGCGGTGGTTTGGCGATGGCCCTGCTCCTGGGAGCGGCCGAAACGGCCAACGCCCAGTATGTGAGCTACGGTTACGGGTACGCGACCTACCTGCCGCCTCCGGTTTACGTCACCCCGGCTCCGGTGTACGTCGCCCCCCCGATTTACGTGGCTCCGCCGACGTACTGCGCCCCGGTATCGCCGGTTTACTACGCCCCCAGGACGTACGGCGGCTTCTCCTTCGGCTGGTCCAGTGGGTATAGTCGGTCGGTCTATCACCGTTCGAGCTGCGGGCCCCGGTATGGCGGGCACGTGAGCTATTACCGCGGCTGCCGATGAGTGTCCACTCCGGCCGCGCCGGCGGCGCGGCGGTCCACTTCAGGCTGTTTAACGTAGGCGGTGGAGTCTACGCGGCACCAGGCCGGGCGCGGGGCCCGGCCTGGTTTTTTTCGCGCGAGCCCGCGAACCCCCTGCGGCATTCGGCGAATGACTTCATCGGCTCGGCAACACGCCGGATCGGCATGCGGCCGGAAGGCTTGACAGGCCGGCGGCGGACCCATAGTTTCCCGCGCTCCCGGGGGTTTCGAGGAGCCTGGCCTGCCATGACGCGCGACTTTCTCACCATTGTTTCCGGCCTGCCCCGGTCGGGCACGTCCATGATGATGCGCATGCTCGATCTCGGGGGGATTCCGGCGCTGACGGACAACCTGCGCCAGGCCGACGAGGACAACCCGCTGGGCTACTACGAATTCGAGCCGGTCAAGCGGACCCGCCAAGATCCCTCCTGGCTGGAAGGTTCCCAGGGCAAGGCGGTCAAGATGGTCCATCTGCTGCTGCTGGATCTGCCCACCGACCGGCCCTACCGGGTGGTCTTCATGCGCCGTCATCTGCGGGAGGTGGTGGCCTCGCAGAACGTGATGCTGCGTCGCAGGGGCAAGGCCAGCGACGGGCTGAGCGAGGACCGACTGATCGCAATGTTCGAGGACCAGATCCGACAGGTGAAGTCCCACCTGGCGGCGCACGCCAACTTCCGGCTGCTGGAGATCAACTACAACGATGCGCTTCGCGACCCCATGGAGGCGGCCCTCAGGCTGGACGCCTTCCTGGGCGGCGGGCTGGACATCCAGGCGATGGTCGGGGTGGTCGATCCGTCCCTATACCGCCAGCGACAGTGAATTTCTTCGGCGGCCACGCGGGCCGGGCACCGGATCTTCGCGGCAGGACCATGCCCGCCAGGAAACGGGGTCGTGCGGTTCCGGGGCTCAGGCTTGGACCAGGCCGTGCCGCACGGCGAACTTGGTGAGCTCGGCGTTGTTGCGCAGCCCGAGCTTGGCCAGCAGATTCAGCCGGTGGGCATCGATGGTCTTGACGCTGACGCCCAGCTCCTGGGCGATCTCGCGGTTGGTCGCCCCGCTGGCCAGACGGCCGAGCACCTGGAACTCGCGGTCGGTCAGCACGTCCACCGGTTCCTCGCCCAGCCCGTCCACGAAGCGCAGGGCCAGAGCCTCGCGCAGGGACGCCGAGACGAAGCGTTTGCCGGCGTGGACGGTGCGGACGGCCTCGGCCAGTTCGGCCGGAGCCGCGTCCTTGACCACGTAGCCGGTGGCCCCCATGCGCAGCAGGCGGGCGGCGTAATGCTCATCGGCGTGCATGGTGAGAATCACGATGCGCACCGGCGGTTTTCGCTTCTTGGCCAGGCGTTTGGTCACTTCCATGCCGTCCATACCGGGCATGGTGACGTCCAGCAGCACCACGTCGGGCTCCAGCTGTTTGACCTTCTCGAGGCAATCCTCGCCGTCGGCGGCCTCGCCGACCACCCTGAAGTCCTTCTCGTCCTCGAGCAGGCGCCGGATCCCCACGCGAACCAGCTGGTGGTCGTCGGCAATCAGAATCTTGATCATCGTGCCATCCATATGTCACTATCGAGGCCAGGGCAGCCGGGCTGCGACGCACACTCCGCCCCCTGGCAGGTTCTCGACGGTCAAGGTTCCACCGACCGCAGCGGCCCGTTCCCGCATCCCGGCCACCCCGAGTGATTGCAGGCCCGCGAGGTCTTCTGGAACCGCCCCCCGGCCGTCGTCGCAGATTGTAACTTCCAGCCAGCCGCCTGTCACGACCACGGAAACCTCGCAGCGGGTGGCCCGGGCGTGGCGGGCGACGTTGGTCAGGGCCTCCTGGACGATGCGGAATACCGTGGTGGCCAGGGGGTCGGGGACCCCGATTTCGGCCGGGCGGGTGGTCACCCGCCACTTCAGGCCGGCCCGGCGGCAGAAATCGCGTCCCCAGGAGCGGATGGCCTCGATCAGCCCGAGGTTGTCCAGAATCGGCGGGCGGAGGCTGCCGGAGAGCCGGCGGATGGCTTCAAGCATCTCGTTGACGATGGCGCCCGTTTCCGCCAGCCGCTCACCGAAGCCGTTGACCGAATCCGGAACCCGGGCCTTGAGCCAGGCCAGGTTCATGTTCACCGCCGTCACCAGCTGGCCGAGTTCGTCGTGCAGTTCGCGGGAGATCCGGGCACGCTCGTTCTCCAGACTCTTGGCCGCGTCGGCGGTGAGTCTGCGGATCTGCTCCACGTAGGCCATCTCCCGGGTCATGTCCCGCAGCGCGGCGACCACCTGGAACCCCCCGTCCTCCTCGGCCACGCGGGAGCAGTGGGCCGCCACCGGCACGACGACGCCGTCGCGCCGGACCAGGTTGAGCCGACCCTCCCAGGACAGGCCGGAGGCCGAACGGTCGAACAACCCCATCGAAGCACGCAACTCGTCTCCGGAGAACACCTCCGGCCAGCGACGCGCCGCCGGCCGTTCGGTGGTTTCCCCGAGCAGCTTCTGCAGCGCGGCGTTGGCGTAAACCATCTGCATGTCGGGGTCCCAGATGCCGATGCCTTCGGCCGCGTTCTCCACCGCCCGCAGCAGGCGACCCCGCTCCAGCTCGATCCTGCGCGTCTCGGTCACGTCCGCGACCGTGACCAGGGAGCCGGTCACCCGGCCGTCGGCATCATGCAGCAGGGTCGACTCGACCATGGCGATCCACGGACGCCCGTCCGCCCGTCGCAGAGTGAACGAACCGGAGAACCGACCCGTCCGTTCGAGAACCGACAGCGCCTCCAGCGCCGCCGGGCTTTCGCCCGGCGATATCAGCTCGAAAAGAGACAGACCGAGCAGCCCCTCCGACGGCCGGCCCATCATGTCCGCGAACGCCTGGTTGACGTAGGCCAGCCCGTGGCGCTCGTCGGCCACCGCGATGCCCTGGCAGGCCTGACTGACGGCGGCCGAGAGGATCCGCAGCTGCTGCTCGGAGCGCCGCCGCTCCGTGACGTCCTCGACGACCCCGTCGAGGTACACCGGCACGCCATTTTCGTCCCGCACGACATCGAGCGTCACGGACGCCTCGAACGGCGACCCGTCGCGGCGGCGCACATGCAGGTCCGTGCACAGCCTGCCGGCGACCAGGGCTTTGTTCAGGATATGTTGGTTGTCGGCCGGATCCCGGAAGAAGTCCTCCCCCGGTCGCCGGGCCATCTCCGCGAAGTCGTCGTAGCCGAACATCGCCACGCAGGCGGGATTGGCGTGCACGAAGTGCGGGGAGGGATGGATGCCCACCCGGAATACCCCCAGACCGACGTTCTCGACCAGCGTGCGGTACTGCTCCTCGCTGGCCTCCAGGGCCGCGACGGTCCGGCGATACTCGGTCACGTCGCGGGCCACCCCCATCACCGCGTATACGCGCCCGTGCTCATCGACCAGCGGCGTGAGCTGGGTGCTGAGCCACAGCGTGCGACCGGGAAACTCCTGGCGATTCTCCGTGAGAATCGGTCGGCGGGTTTCGAAGACCTGCCGGACCAGCCGCTGGTGGCGGGCCGCGATCTCCGCCGGAAAGAGGGTATGGTTGCCGCGGCCGACGAGTTCGCCGGGAGTGCAGCCGAACTGGGCGGCGGCACGGGTGTTGACGTATCGGATGATGCAGTCGCGATCCAGGATGAAGATCATGTCCTGGGAGGACTCGGCCAGCGTGCGGTAGCGACGCTCGTTCTCCAGCACGGCCTGATCGATGGCCCGCACCGCGCGCCCGCCTCCGGCGACCCTGCGGCGGGGAACCCCGGTGACCAGACCATTCAGGCGGCGCGGAGCGGCCTCAGGCCCGCCGGCCGGCTGCAGATGCAGGCGGCAGCGGATGAACGTCCGGCCTGCGGGGGGCCGGCATCTGAACTCCGTTTCCCGCGGGATGGAGGATCGAAGCGCGGCCCGGACGAACCCCAGGACATGCACGCGGTCCGCGGGGTGAATCAGCGGAATCACAGCCGCCGGGTCGGCGATCACGCTCCGCACGCTGCGGCCGGTCCAGCGTTTCACGTCCCCTTCCAGGCGAACGATCCGGCCGGAGGGGTCGAGCGAGAAGACCAGAAAGGGCAGGTATGCCGGAACAGACTCGCGGTCCGGCGGCTTGCGGGTCCGGGAGGTTCGTCGATGTGCCCTGGCCGGCATGCAGTCGGTCTCCATCGCCACACAGCGCGAACCGCCGGGTACCGGTCGCGGCCGGCGCGGCCTGCGTCTTGAAGGGATAAAGCCCGTCGGCGCGGCCGCCGGGGCTGCGGCGGCGGCGAAGGGCCACCCGTCAATATACCGCCGGCCGGGGGGCAGAGGAACCCGGAATCCCGCGACTGGGCAGGGTCGCGGGAGGTTCAGGCAGCCGCAAGTTCGGGATGATCAGATTGGCGGAATGCACAGGCCGGTGCCGCGCAGGTGCCGCGGAAAGCCGTCTGGCCGCATGGCGTCCAGGGGTTGTCATGGCGGTGCATCGTCGAAGACCGGACCGGGGCCGGACCGCGCCGCTCAGTGTCGGGCCAGAAAGCGCGGGTCGCGAACCATGTCCAGCGGATAGCCGCCCAGCTCCTGAATGTCCGAAGACGACCAGCAGCGGCGGCGGATGAACCACTGCCAGAGCCGTCCGGCCAGGGCCAGCAGGGCGCCCGCCCCGGTGAGCACGAGGGCGGCGCCCCGGACCGTCGGCGACGGTGCCGCGATGGCGATGCCGCCCAGCAACATGACCGACAGGCCCAGGTAGAAGATCTGTTGGCTGATGGTCGCCTGACGCGCCACGATTCGCTCCTCCAGGATCTGAGGCTCTCGCACACGATCTATCGGTGCATGCCATACGGACCTGCAGCCCGGCCGGTGGTTTTTCACCGGTTTTTCGCAAAAACGACGGCCATGCCGCGGCCTCGAGTCGCCGCCGGGGTGATCCGCGGGGTTCGCGGCGGCGCACCAGGTCTTTGCAGAGGGGAAAACGCCGGTCGCGGCACGTTGTAGCCCGAAACGGCGCACGACGAACCCGCGGCAGGCCGAAGCCGGCTCCCCGGGAAGGCTTCCGTCGGCGCGGCCTTCAACCGCGGGTGCTGCCGGGGTCCCGCCGGACGGACGGCGGCCCTGGCGGGGGCGTGCGGCTCAGCCCAGAAGGGATTGCAGCAGGTTGACGGCCTCCTGGATGTCCGCCAGACGCCGGTTTCCGGCCTCGCGTTCGATGGCCAGGGCCCCGGCGTAGCCCATGGCCCGCAGTTTGCTGACGATGCGGGGGATGTCGGCCTGCCCGGTGCCCAGGACAACCTCCTCGCCCCATTCCCGGCGGGGCCTGGCGGCCCAGTTGGCATCCTTCATGTGGGTGTGGACGATGTGGGCTCCCAGCTTGCCGACGGCCTCGACCGGGTCCCCAGACCCGTAGAGGATCATGTTGGCCGGGTCGAAGTTGACGGCCAGGTTGGGGCGGCCGACCGCCTCGATGAACGCCAGCAGTGTTTCGGGAGACTCCTGGCCGGTTTCGGCGACAAGGGTCAGGCCGCGTTCACCAAGGGCGTCCGCCACGCGGCGGATGCGATCGACCATCACCGCGTGCTTGGGGTCGCCAGGCTCGGCCGGGAGGAAGCCCAGATGAACCGACAGCAGTCTGGTGCCCAGCCGGGCGGTGATGTCGGCCACGGCCACCGTCTTGGCGTAGCGGCTGTCCCAGTCACCGTCGGGCATGTAGCCGCCGGTCTCTTCGATCCGCTGGATGGTGGAGTAGTCCTCGCCGGCGAAGCCCACGCAGGTGGCGCTGACCTCCAGCCCGGAGGCCTGGACGGTATCCAGGATGCGTCCGGGGTCCCGGTAACCGTCGTCGAAGAACCCCAGGTGCACGCGTTTCAGGCCCAGCCGGTTGCGGATGGTATCGAGGGCCTCGGCCAGGTCGGGAATGGCCAAGGACCAGTGGCAGACGCCGATCTGGTGCGGTTGCATACGGTTTATCCTCCCGCGTGGGGCATGACGTTGACGGGTTTCCCGGGCCGCCGGAGCGACCGTGGGGTTGTAGCACGAGGCGGCCGCGCGTGTAAAGCCCTCGGGCAGCGGGACCGCGCGGGACGGTGACGCGCGCGGGGCGACTGGCACGGCACCGGCTGGCGGAATTGCCGGCCTCGGAAAGCGGCCGGCGGGCCGGCCGCCGCGCGTCACCCGACCGGCTACCGTTTGCCGATGGGTCCTCGTTTCCCGCGACGGTTCCGCCGACACGGCGATTCACCCGGCCAGGCTCCGAGGACGGGAAGACCGGCCGCCCCCGTGCCCGGGCGTTCCGATCGCGAGCCGCTTACGGCACTTCCAGGCGGAAGAAGGCCGCTGCGTTGTCGTGATACAGCCGCCGAAGGACGCGCGGTGGCAGCTTGAGGCCGGCGACCTGTACCGGCCGGGCGGCGTCGTCGTCGGGAATACAGGAGCGTTCCGGCCGGTCGCGCTCCAGCAGGTGGCGCATGACGTAGTACCGCGAGCGGTAGTGGTCCGGCGCGGCCCGAGGGGCGACCACCAGATCGCTGCCGAAGAGCAGCCGATCGGACCGCCGGATGATGAACGCCCGGGCTGCGGCGGCCCGGGCGGACAGTTCGCGGGCCATCCAGCGCGTCGCGGATGTATCCAGGAAGCAGTTCGGATACCGGTCCAGCAGGGCATCCAGAAACGGCAAGTTCTCCGGCCAGCCGCCCATGTGGGCCACCAGCACGCGGAGGCGGCCGAAGCGCTCGAGCGTGTTGGTCAACTGCCGGTAGGTGTGGGGTTTGGGGTCGAAACGCTCGGCGTCGGCGTAGCGGGTCCGCCACCAGAGATCCGGGTCGGCGATATGCACCAGCGCCGGCAGGCTGGCGGCGATCATGGCCTCGAAGACCGCATCCAGCCAGGGACTGTCGAAGTACAGGCCGGTAGCAGCGTTGAACTCCGGCTTGTACCAGAACTTCAGGCCCCGGCAGCCCAGGCGCACCGCGCGTTCGATGATCCGCAGATTGGTGTCCACGAACCGCTGGCGGGTGGTCGGACGGCGGTGGTCGGTCCAGCAGACGAAGTCCAGCCGCGAGCCGAAGCGGCGGCGAAGACCGGCAACCTGGTCGATCCGGCAGATGCCCACCCAGCGCGTCACGCCGTAATCCGCGCCGGCCTGCAGCATCCGCGCGGTCGCGGCCGGCGTGCCGAAGTGGCAGTGGGCGTCGATGATCGGCCCGCCGTGGCGGTAGGGAGCCGGACGGCTCAGATCGGGAAGCTTGCCGGCCATGCGAAACGCGGATCCGTTCGGGTTCAGACGGTCGCCGCCTGCGGCCGGAACGCCGGAGTCAGGATCGCCCGCACCGCCGCCAGCAGCGCGCCGGGGGTGACCGGACCGGTCAGCATGCCGCGAAGGTTCGCCGGCCGGGCACCGTGCGCGGCGATGGTAATGCCCGGCGCAGCCAGCAGCAACACGGGGATCCGGCGCGTGGCCGGACAGGCCAGCAGCCGGGCGCACAGTTCCGGCCCGCCGAGCAGAGGCATGCGGTAGTGGCTCACGATCAGGTCGGGACCGGCTTCCCGGGCGGTGTCCAGGGCCGCGACGCCGTCGGCGGCGGTCAGCACCGCCAGACCGGCGCGGCGCAACCCTTCGGCCAGCACGCTGCGGACGCAGGTTTCGTCGTGGGCCAGCAGAACGACGGTCATTCAGTACCTCGTGCGGTCGGGATGGTCGTTGGCCCGGAATGCGCCGGTGGCCGGGTCGTAGTGCCAGTCACTTGTCCCCACCGGCCCCGCGCCGACCCGGGACCCCATCGTGTAGGGATTGACCGGCACGGCTTGGAGGTAGGGTCCGCAGCGACAGTCCTCGTCGGGAGAATCGCAGGGCGTACCGTCCGGCCGGGTCCGTCCGGTCAGCTGCCGCACGAAGGTCTCCGCCCCGGGATAACGTCCCCCGTGCTGCACGCGGTAGAGTTCGATCTGCCCGCGAACCCACTGCAGGCTGATCCGCAGGCTGCTCAAGCGCGGGTCATCGCCGGCGCGGCTGAACTGCGGCACCACCACCATCGCCAGGATGCCCAGGACCAGGGCGATGATCACGAACTCGATGAGCGTCAGCGCGCGGCGGCGGAACATGCCGGCAGTTCCCCCTGGACCGGCGGACCGGACGGTGGAGCCGGACCCGGCCGGACCACAGGGGTTATCGGAGAGAAACGGGCCCGACTTCATCGCCGGGCCGAAGGTCACGGGACCGGATCGACCGGCAGGCCGGAGCCGCCGTCCATCGCGCAGACGCCCGGGTCCTCGCCGCGGACCGAAAGCGAAAGCCGGTCGCGTCGCATCGAATGGACGGGCCGGGAACCCCGCCTCGCGCCGGCGGCGAGCAGGTCCAGCGGGTTGAAGTTCAGACCTTTATCGGACGTCGTCGTCGGAGGATCGTCCGGCCGGCGGGAAACCATGATCAGGCCGGCATCCGGACCGGGTTCCCGCAGGGCCAGGTAGCCGGAGGCTTCGCCGAACACCGCGGCGAACGTCGCGGCCACCACGTCCAGCCGTCCATGCCGGACGACCTCCGGCGGCACGAACATGACCACCCGCCCGCCGGGCCTGAGGCGATCGGCCAGCAGCGACAAAGCCTCCAGGGAATAGTCCGCCCCGGCCCGCGTGCGCGAGAGCGGCGGCGGCAGGTAGATGATCGCGTCATACTGCCGCCGGCCGATCCGGAGATCCGTGAACCACCGCATGTCGGAGCGCGCCGCCCGGCCCGCACGGAGCGGCGCCTCGTCGCGCCGGGCGCCGAACACATCCGCTCGCGCGGGCAGGGAGCGGCCCAGCGCTTCGGCCGCCGCAGGTGTCGACGCGATGATGCACACCCGCGTCGTACTCAGGATGCAGGAGCGCAGCGCCTCCGGCAGCACGATCGCGCCGGGATGCCCGGCGCCCTCGGCGATCGACCGTGCCCAGCGGCGCGCCCCGGCGGGGAACAGCACCAGCGCGACGGCCAGCCCCCCGAAGACCAGTGAAAGGCGCAGATGCCGGGTCCGCGCGGGCTGCGAGGATTCGTGGATCTGGACCAGCCCGCCAAAGGCCAGCAGCACGAGGGCGGCGGCCGCCATCGTGCCGATCGGCCCCAGTGAAGGCCGGAGCACCCAGCAACCGGCGATCAGTCCGATGCCCGACCCGCCCAGCACGGCACTGAGCAACTGGGCGAAGCCCGAAGCGCGGCCGCCCGTCCTGGCCAGCCAGGCATGCGTGATGTAGGCCAGAGCGTAGCCGGCGGGCAGGCTGCAGACGCCTTGGACCAGCGCCGCTGCCGGCGCCGAGTCGGGGCGGAAGGCCGTGAGGATCGCACCAGCTCCCGTGCCGGCACCGGCGGCCCAGACCGCCATGCCGCAACCGGCCGCCGAGCGGCGGCTGTCCCGCAGTTGCCGGCCGGCAAGCAGAGCCGCCAGACCCGCCAGCGCCAGGGTCCGGCCCGCCGACTCGACCGGCTCGAAGCCCGACGGGCTCCCCGGCTCGACCGCCAGCCGTCCGACGGTCGCCGCAGCGGTGCCCAGGCCCCAGATCACCCCCGCCAGCCAGATCCAGCCCTCCCCTCGGGCCTGGAGTTCCGGCGGCGACGGCGAGGCGAACCGCCGGGCTGCAGGCTGAGCGTCGAGCCGCTGCGACCGGAACGCCGCCAGTGCCGCCAGCGCGAAGGCCGGCAATAGCCCCAGCAGCAGGATCTGGTCGCCCGAAAGCTCCGCGCGGCGCATCAGGCCCCCCGTCGAGCAGGCCAGGCCCAGGCCCAGCAACAGGCCGGCCACGACCGCCCCGGCACGGCTTGGCGAGTCGCCGCGACCGTTTGCCAGAGGAGCTGGCAGCACCGCCAACAAGCCCAGGATCATCCAGCCGGGACCGGTCAGCAGGACGGCGGCCGACCAGCGCAGGGCGACCAGCGTCAGGTGCGTCCAGAAGAAGTGATCCAGCAGATACGCATGGCTCCGGTCGAAAGGACCGGTCAGGGCCAGCACCAGCAGGTTCGCTAACCCCTGCACGCAGGCCAGCAGCGAGATCAGCAACCACAAGAGACTTTCATCGCGGGCCCGCAGGGAACGCAGCATCCAGTCCGCGTCACCGGATTCGCCGTGCGCGCCGCCGGTGCGCATCCGACGGGCACGCCTGTAGCCGACCGCCGCAGCCAACCGTTCGGGAATCCAGGGTCCCGCGGCCGCGGCCAGCAGGGCGATGACCGCGAACATGCCCGCGACATCCGGCAGCGGTCCCAGCACGGCGGCCAGGATGCGCTCCATCCCGGCCCACTGCCACCCGGCGGCCAGACCGATCAGCAATGCCGCCGGGCTCGGGCGCAGACCTTTGAGGGCCCTTCGGGCGGCCCGGACCGCAAGGCGCCACGCGGCGGCCGAACCCCGGCGGCGGACCGGTGACGGTTTCGCATGATCGCGCGGAGCGTCCGCGGCCTCCGGCGGCAACGCGGAAACCGCGCCCGGCGGGGACTTCCGGCGGCCGCGCCTCTGGTGTCGTGGGAGCCTCGGCTTCATGCCGCCTCGGGCCTCCGGCCGGCCGCGCCGGCCTACAGCAGGGTGGTGCGCATGGGGTCCAGCCAGTGTTGCCGGCCGTCGTCGCCCTGAAGGATGAGTCCGCCAAACGGGTCGATGGTCATCGCGGTGCCCTCCACCTGTCGCCCTTCGCAGCGCGCGACCACCCGACGACCGACGGGCTCGGCGTGGCTCAGCCAGGCATCGCGGACCGAGGCGTCGTCCAGCCATGCCGCCCCGGCCAGCCAGGCGTCCATCCGGGCCAGCAGGCAGCGGGCGACTTCGGCCCGATCCACGGCGTGGGCGCCGAGCATCTCCAGCGACCCGGCGATGTCCTGAAGTTCGGGAGGAAAGTGGCCCTTGTGCTGAAGGCAGTTGATGCCCACGCCGATCGCCCAGGCCCGGCTGCCGTCCGGCAGGGCCCGCGACTCGATCAGCACGCCACCGAGTTTCAGGCCGCCGGCCCGCAGGTCGTTGGGCCACTTGATCGCCGGGGCGACGTCGGTGGCCTGACGGACCGCCTCGCAGACCGCCACGCCGGCCACCAGCGTGAGCCGACCGGCCAGTTCGGCTAAACGCTCGTCCAGTCGGGCCTCCGGTTCGATGATCAGCACGCTGCACAGCACCCCGGCACCGCGCGGCGAGAGCCACGAGCGACCCAGCCGTCCCCGACCCTGCGTCTGGTACTCGGCCAGGACCGCCAGCCCGTCGGCATCGGGATTCCCGGCCGCGGCCAGGGCATCGGTGTTGGTGCTGGCGGTCTCGGACCGCAGGTCCAGCCGTCGGCCGATGCGGACCGGGGTCCATCCGGCCCGCAGCCGCCTTTCGCTGATCGCGCCGTGCATGTCGTCGATGGTCATGCCTGTCCCGTCGAGGCTCCGTGCCCTGAACGCGGGCGTCCGTTCCGCGGGAACGGGATTCGGGCAGGGCGTCATCCGCCGCCCGGCCCGGATCCATGAAGCAGGCCGACGCGTACCAGCTCCGCCACCGACTCCACGCCCAGCTTCAGCATCACGTGGGCACGGTGGATGTCCACCGTCTTGCGGCTCAGCCCCAGCTTCAGGGCGATCTCCTTGTTGCCCATCCCCGCGACCAGCAGATCCATGACCTCGCGCTCGCGGGCCGAGAGCCTGGCCAGCCTCGCAGCCCACAGGGCCCGCTCACCGGCCTCGACGCGCCGCCGGGCGTCCAGGGCCAGGGCCTGGTGGATGCGCTCCAGCAGAGCCTGGTCGTCGAAAGGCTTCTGCAGGAAATCGATCGCCCCGCGCTGGACCGCCTTCACGGCCATGGGCACGTCGCCGTGACCGGTCATCATGATCACCGGGATGTCCAGGCCGCGGTTCCAGAGCTCCTCCTGAAGGGTCATGCCGTCCATGCCGGTCATTTTCACGTCCAGCACCAGGCAGCCGGCGACGCCGGGCGAGTAGTCCTCCAGGAACGCCTCCGCCGAGTCGAACGTCCGCACCTCCAGCCCCGCCGAACGGATCAGCAGGCTCAGAGCCTTGCGCACGCCCTCGTCGTCGTCCACCACGAACACCACGGGTCTGCCGCCACGGTCCGCCATACCGCGCCCATCCGCATACCCGGCGTCCCCACGCGCCGGGCGGCCTCCGGTGCCAAGTATACTGTATACGCACGCGGTCCGAAGCTACCACGCCCGCCGGCCGGGATCATCTTCGGGAGCGCCGGTCCGGCCGTCAGTCCCCGGGCCGGTCAGCATCGTGGACGGGAAGAGTGAAGTGGAAAGAGACGCCGCGGTCGCAGTTGGGAACCACCCACAGCCGGCCGCCGTGGGCCTCGACGATCGAGCGGCTCAACGGCAGACCAATGCCCATGCCGTCGGGCTTGGTGCTGAAGAAGGGCTCGAACACGCGCTCGAGCCCGTCGGCGCTCAGGCCCGAGCCGCAGTCGCGGACCTCCACCTCCACGATCCCCTCCTGCGGCAGCAGGGTCCGGACCACGGGCACGCGCTGTTCGGGCGGAAGATCGCTCATGGCCTCGACGGCGTTGCGCAGCAGGTTGACCAGCACCTGTTCGATCTGGATCTGATCGGCCGACACCGGAGGAAGATTCTCGGCCAGCTCCAGTCGGACGCCGAGCCCCCGGGGATGCAGCACCGGCGCCATGAACCCCACGGCCGAGCGCACGATATCGTTGATCGAGACGGCCGCGCGCCGCGGTTCGCGCCGGCGGCTGAACTCCCGGAGATGGTGAACGATGTCGCCGGCGCGCCGCGCCTGACCGGCGATCTGCTCCAGGGCCTCACGGGCCTCCGGCGGGCAGTCGGGTCGATCTCCCAAAAGCCGCCGGCACGCCTGGGCGAAGGCCACGATCGCGCAGAGCGGCTGGTTGACCTCGTGGGCGATGGCCGAGACCATCTCGCCCATCACGCCCAGCCGCGAGACGTGGGCCAGCTCCTCCTGGTGCCGACGGGCCAGGGCCTCGGCCCGCAAGCGGCGGCTGACGTCCCGCATGGTCAGCACCAGGCCCTCGACGCCCCCTCCCGCGCCGAGCACCGGCTGAATGCTCCAGTCGCAGTGCACCGGATCGCCACCTGCGGCCGAGCGAACCTCCAGCGGGCGGCCGAAGGCCTCCGCGGGCCGACCGGTCGCGGCCGCCTCGGCCAGGGCCGCGGCGATCTCGTCGTGGCCGAGAATCTCGTCGTACTGCCGGCCGGGGAAATAGTCCGGGCTCAGGCCGGCGATCTCGGCAAACGCCCGATTGACCCGGATGAAGCACCCGCGCGAATCGAGGTAGGCGATCGCCACCGCCGTGGTCGAGAACAGCCGCTCCAGAAGGCGGTTGGCGGCCCGCAGGGCGTGCTCGACACGGCCCCGCTCGGCGATCTCCTGACGCAGGCGGGCATTGGCCTCGGACAGTTCGGCGGTGCGCTCGATGACCCGCTGTTCGAGCTCGTCGCGGGCCCGCAGGAGCTCCGCCTCCGCCCGGCGGCGGTGCTTCTCATGCCGGTCGCGCTGCAGCCGGGCGTTGAGCACCGGGGCGATGTGGCTGCATATGGTCCACAGCTCAGCGGCGTCGCGATCGTCGTAATCCCGGTCGCGGTTGGCGACGTTCACGATGCCGATCGACTCGCCCTGGTCCACGATCGGCACGCACAGCACCCGCCGGATCGGCAGGTGGCCGGCCGGCACGCGGCAGGGCTCGTTGGTGAACAGCGGCCGGCGCTCGCGGATCGCGCGGCCCCAGAGACTCTGGCCCCAGGACTCCGGCGGAAAGCGGTAGTCCTTCCCGGCCATGGCGCATTCCTGCCAGACGTCCCGGGTCAGCGAGGGGCACACCAGCGCGCCGTCCTCGTCGATGTAGCCGAAAATGCCCAGCGGACTCTCAAACACCTCGCGGACGATATCCAGCACGGCGCCGTAAACCTCGTCGCCGGCCAGCGTCAGGAACGCCTCGGCCACGCGGTTGTGGATCTCCAGATGCCTCCGGGAGTCGTCCAGGGCCGTGTCCTCCGCCGGTGCCATCGCCGTGCTCCGCCGTGCGGGCGATTCTAGCCCCGCCCGCGGCGGCCCTCCAGGAACCGCGATCAGGCCCGGCGGGCTTCATCGCCCCAGGAGCGGCGATATAATGCCCCGGCGGCTGGATGCATCGGGCACGGCGCGTGCCCGCTCGGCCCCGCCCGGCTCACGGCACCGGAGAGGATACAGGCATGGACTTCACCGGCTACCAGGAGGCCGCCCGCCGGACCGCGCAATACCCCCAGATGGGGCGCAACCTCTACTACCCGGCCCTGGGGCTGGCCGGAGAGGCCGGCGAGGTGGCCGAAAAGGTCAAAAAGATCATGCGCGACGCCGACGGCGTACTGACCGACGAACGCCGCGACGCCCTGCGCAAGGAGCTCGGCGACGTGCTCTGGTACGTCGCGGCGATGTGCTCGGAGCTGGAGCTGGACATGGGCGAAGTCGCCGCCCAGAACCTCGCCAAACTCCACGACCGGCGGGAACGCGACGCCATTCGCGGCGACGGTGACGATCGCTGATCCGCCTGAACCCCGCTTCGCCCGCCCTCGCGGCCGCGGAGGAACCGACGCATGGACGTTTTCGAAGCCATCAACCGCCGTCACAGCTACCGCGGCCCGTTCCTCGACCGGCCCGTGCCCCGGGAAGACCTGCAGCGCATCGTCCAGGCCGGCATCCAGGCACCCTCCGGCCGCAACATGCAGACCACCAGTTTCGTGATCATCGACGATCCCGAACTGGTCCGCCGCGTCGCCGCCATGCACGAGAACAACCTCGCCGTGCAGCAGGCCCGGGCGTTCATCGCCTGCATCATCGACCGCCGGCCCGAGGCCGTCTACGAGGGCCACAGCTTCCAGGTCGAAGACTGCGCCGCCGCCGTGGAGAACATGCTCCTGGCGATCACCGCTCTCGGTTACGCCACCGTCTGGATCGACGGCTGGCTGCGGGTTCAGAATCGCGCCGAGCAGATCGGCCGGATGATCGGCCTGCCGGAATCCAAAGTCCTGCGGATCCTCCTGCCGCTGGGCGTACCGGCCGAATCCTGGCCCCAGAAAGAAAAGAAGCCCTTCGCCGAACGCGCCTGGTTCAACCGCTACGGCGGCTGAAGGATTGGCTGGCCTCCGAGACACGCCAAGATCGCCGTGGCTCCACCGCTACCGGAGCTGCCAGCCAACACGCCCTCATCCTGGATATCCGGTGGCTGGTATATCCACCAGCACTCCATTTTGCTTTCAAATAGTAAAACTTGTAGTGATGATTTATTTTTCGGCCCTCCTATATCTTCGGGCTTGACAGGCTCGAACTATCCGACTAATATATGATCGACTTGATCGTGATTATTTTGAGGCCGTGCCTTGAGACTTTCCCAGAAGGCCGATTACGCTCTTCGAGCCCTCTTCACGCTGGTCGAGCAGGAAGGTCGCGGGCCGATCTCGATCCGGGTGCTGGCCGAGCGGAATGATGTGCCCAGACGCTTTCTTGAGCACATCATGCTCGAGCTCAAGGCCCAAGGCTGGGTGCGGAGTCTTCCAGGCAAGCACGGAGGCTATATGCTGGCCCGGCCCGCCGACCAGCTGACCATGGGCCAGGTGGTGCGGCACTTCGACGGGCTGCTGGCTCCGATCGGCTGCGTGTCGGTTTCGCGCTACGAGCCGTGCAGCCAGGAGGGTCGCTGCCGTTTCAGGCGGGTGCTGCTGGAGATCCGCAACACCACCGCACGGCTGATGGACCGGGCGACGCTGGCGGCCGTGCACCAGGGCGAGCCGGTGGAGCGTCGCGAGGTATTCGACGTGGAGCTGATGGGCGGAGCCGGTATCTGAGCCGGCGACGCGTTTCTCGCGGAAAGAGAGGTCCCCCATGCCGCACGGTCAGGTCTATCCCGACATCGTCCAGACGACGTTCAACACCCCCCTGGTGAAGCTCAACCGGGTGATTTCCTCCGGCCACGCGACCGTGCTGGTCAAGTGCGAGTTCTTCAACCCGCTGGCCAGCGTGAAGGACCGCATCGGCCGGGCGATGATCGAGGCCGCCGAACGCGAGGGCCGCATCGGCCCCAGGACGCGGATCATCGAGCCGACCAGCGGCAACACCGGCATCGCCCTGGCCTTCGTCTGTGCGGCCCGCGGCTACCGCCTGACGCTGACCATGCCGGAGTCGATGAGCATCGAGCGGCGGAGCCTGCTGAAGGCCCTCGGCGCCGAGCTGGTGCTGACCCCGGCGACCGAGGGCATGCGCGGGGCGATCGCAAAAGCCAACGAACTGCTGGCCGGCGATCCGAATGCCTGGATGCCGCAGCAGTTCGAGAATCCGGCCAACCCGGCGATCCACGAGGCCACCACCGGGCCGGAGATCTGGGCGGATACGGACGGAAAGATCGACATCTTCGTGGCCGGCGTGGGCACCGGCGGCACCATCACCGGCGTGTCGCGTCACATCCGCTCACGGAAGCCGGAATACCGGGCGGTGGCGGTGGAACCGGCCGATTCGCCGGTGATCTCCGGCGGCGCGCCGGGCCCTCACAAGATCCAGGGCATCGGCGCGGGCTTCATCCCCAGGAATCTCGACACTTCGCTGCTCAGCGGCGTCGAGAAGGTGACCAACGAAGAGGCCTTCGAGTGGGCCCGGCGGCTGGCCCGGGAGGAGGGCCTGCTGGGCGGCATCAGCACCGGGGCCAACGTCTGCGCCGCCGCCCGGCTGGCCGCGAGGCCGGAGAACCGCGGCAAGGTGATCGTGACGGTGGCGTGCAGTTTCGGCGAGCGGTACCTCTCGACGCCGCTGTTTGACTTCTGAGTTTTCCCCGCTATCTGACGCCGGGAATCGATGGAGGCGAAGAATCTGTGAGCAGCGAGGAACGAACCGGCCTGCGGCCGGCGACACTGGCGGTCCATCGCGGCGTGGACAAGGACACGGCCTACAACTCCGTGACCACGCCGATCTACCCGACCTCGACCTTCGCGTTCGAACGCGTCGGCGTGCACAAGGGCTACGACTACACCCGCTCCGGCAACCCCACGCGGCAGGCCCTGGCCGACAACCTCGCGGCCCTGGAGGGCGGCACGCACGCCTGGGCCACCTGCACGGGCATGTCGGCGGTGACCAGCACGATGATGCTCTTCTCGGCCGGCGATCACATCGTGGCCGGGCACGACATCTACAGCGGCACGATCCGGCTGTGCGAGGCGGTGTTGTCGCGGCTGAACATCGAGGTCAGCTTCGTGTCGATGGGCGACCCGCAGGAGGTCCGCCGCGCGCTGCGGCCCAACACCCGCGCGGTGCTGGTGGAAACGCCCTCGAATCCGATGCTGCGGCTGGTGGACATCGCCGCCGTGGCCGGGATCGCACGGTCGGCCGGGGCCCTGACCATCGTGGACAACACCTTCATGAGCCCGTTCTTCCAGAACCCGCTGGCCCTGGGAGCCGACATCGTCATCCACTCGACCACCAAGTACCTCAACGGCCACAGCGACGTGGTCGGCGGGGCGATCGTGGTCCGCGACGCGGGGCTGGCCGAGCGGCTGGCCTATC
>CALLOB010000044.1 GCA_938005315.1 uncultured Phycisphaerae bacterium | reverse complement strand
GCCGATGAAGCGACGGCTCTCGCGCCGCCCGGGAAGGAAGCCCAGCCATTCCAGGGCCCAGTTCGCGCTGTCCGGGTGGGCGCCGCTGTTCTTGATGTGATCCCAGACCCCCAGGGCCGCGGCCAGCAGTTCGTCGCGGATCACGTCCTGGTCGGCGATCGTGTCGCGCAGCCCGCCCCATTCCACCCACCAGTATCCGTAGGACCATTCGTCGTGCGGCCGGTAAGGAAGATCTGCGCACGTCGGAAAGCGGCGGATCCAGGCCGGCGGCACGAAGGGCATCGGCCGGTCGTGAGGCCGGGTGATGAACAGCAGCGTGCTGCCCAGCACCTTGCGGTCCGCCGCCTCCGGAGCCAGAGACTCGCCGAACTCGGTTCGGGCCTCCCTGCCGACGCGGAAGTCGGCGCCGGCTTCGGCCCCCAGCCGCCCGTCGCCGCTGCAATCGATGAAGATCCGCCCGGCGATCTCGAACGACTTCTCGCGCGTGGCGCTCCCGGCCAGAACGGCCGCGATACGGTCCTCGCCGGCCATGCGCACGCCCGTGCAGGCCGTGTCCAGCAGCAGGCGGATGCCCGGCTCGCGCCGCACGCGGTCGTACAGCAGCAGATCCCACATGCTGGCCGAACGCTGGGGGTTCAGGACCGCCTCGTCGAGGCACAGTTCCTCGATGATGCCCGTTTCGCGCGAATCCGTGTCCGTGCGGTGCCCCGCGTTCGTCGCTCCGACGATGTGCATCCGGACTTCGCTGGACGAGTTGCCCCCCAGCACCGGCCGGTCCTGGACCAGGACGACCTCGGCCCGGTTGCGGGCCGCGGCCAGGGCCGCGCACACGCCGGCCATGCCGCCGCCGACCACCACCACATCCGCCGCCAGTCGCTCGGCCGGGCGGGGCGGAACCGGAGGATCCGCGACCGGCCGGGTCTGGGCCGAAGCGGTGCCGGAGCCTGCGCCGGACGACAGCCCGCACCCGGCCGCCGCGGCGAAAACTGCAGACAGCGCTTCACGGCGTGAACACGCGCGGTGTGGTTCGCGTCGAGCCATGGTCGGTCACTCCTGCGCGGGGGGATGGTCCGTTCAACGGGCTTGATACTACACCTTCGGCCGGAACCGCTCCAGCACGCCTGCCGCGGACGAAGGCGTTGAGCCGCAGAACGGCGGCTCAGGCCGCGAAGGTCCATCGGGCGGACGATCTCGCGGAACCTGGGGCGGTCGGGGATCAGCAGATCGTCGATCAAGTGCGGCGCGCGGAGCGGCGAGGGCGGAGAAGCCGGCCGCGTTTCCGCGAACGGGGGAATCGTCAGGCCGGCGTCGGCGACTCCAGTTCGGCCCGGATGCGGTTGAGCGTCTCGAGATGAATCTGATGGCGGCCGAGGATGCGGGTCAGAACTTCGTCAACCTCCGGCTTGCCCGCAGCCTGACGGGCGGAACACGACCGATACCGCTCCAGCAGCCGTTCGGTGCTTTCGATGAGACGCGGCAGCAGGGTCCGCAGATCGAGGTAATGCAGGTGCCCGGCATCGGCCGGAGGGGCAGCCGGGGCGATCCCCGCGCCGCAGGCCTCGGCGGCCTCGGCCAGCCAGTCCAGGTGCTCGCGAGCCTCCTGGGCCAGTTGCCGCACCGTCCTGAGGTGCCCGGCCGCACGGCGATCGGCGAACGGGGCGATCTCGGGCACGCGCAGCAGCAGGTGCCCGCGTTCGGCGGCGTACAACGCCTCCAGGAGTTTCCCAGCGGCTTGCCGGTCGTCGTTCATGGCCGATCCGCCCCGTTCACGACCATGCCTTCCGGACCGCCGTTCCAGGCAAGGCGGTCCTGCGCCGCAACGACGCTTTCCGGCGCGGCGCGGGCCAGGCAGGCCGCATACGCCAGGGAACGATCGCGCATCAGCCCGAAGGCCACGGTGCCCAGAAGCAGCAGGAGCACCGCGCAGCCGTTGGCCAGGGCAAGCCCGCCGACGGGCACGGCCAGCCGCTCCAGCCGCTCGTCGTCCGCCAGGAACATCTGCCGGATCACGCGCACGTAGTAGTAAAGGCTGACCGCCGTGTTGATGACCGCCACGAACACCAGCCACCAGAGCCACGAATGCCGGTCCGCGCCCTGCCCCAGAGCCGCCAGCAGCCACCACTTGGCCGCGAATCCCGCCAGCGGCGGCAGACCGACCAGCGAGAACAGGCAGATGCTCATCGGCACGGCCAGCCACGGCGCCCGGCGGCCCAGGCCCGTGAAGGCCGCCAGGCGGTCGCTGCCCTGAGACCAGGCGACCATGGCGGTGACGCCGAAGGCCCCCAGGTTCATCAGCAGGTACACGAACAGATAGGACACGATCGCGGCCATCGCCGGGCGGACGGTCGCATCGCCCGCCGCAGCGGGTGGGATGGCCGCGGCCATCATCATGTAGCCGGCATGCGCGATGGACGAGTAGGCCAGCATGCGCTTCACGCTCTCCTGGCGCAGGGCCGCGAGGTTCCCCAGCGTGCAGGTCGCCGCGGCCACGAGGCCCACGCCCCAGGCCAGCGGCAGGGCGATCGTGGCGGGCACGTCTCCGCCGAAGGCCGCGACGATGCGCAACAGCAGTCCCAGCCCGGCGGCCTTGCTGGCCACGCTCAGCCAGGTGGCGACCTCGACGGGAGCCCCTTCGAAGACGTCCGGGCACCAGAAGTGCAGCGGCACGGCCGAGATCTTGAACGCCACCCCCACCAGGAATGCGGCCATCGCGATCCAGCCCAGGGCCGGCATGCCCTTGACCGAGACGGCCGCCGCGATCGCGGGCAGGTCGAGCGTGCCGAACAGGCCGAACAGCAGCGACAGACCGTAGGCCATGACCGCGGCGGTGGTCGCGCCGAAGAGCACGTACTTCAGGGCCGCCTCCGCCCCGGCCCGCGACCGGCGGTCCGAGGCCGCCAGCATGTAGCTCGGGAGCGATGCGGTTTCCACGGCGATCATCATCACCAGCAGGTTCGGCGTCGCGACCATCAGCGACATGCCCAGCATGCTGGTCAGCAGCAGCACGAAGAACTCCGGCCCGGCGGGCACGGGCCGGACCTCGCCGCCCGTACGGCCGGCGGCGGCCCCGGTCATCCACAGCCAGATGATCGTCGCCAGAAACAACGCCAGCAGCAGCTTGAAGAAGACCGTGAACCGGTCCGCGACCAGCATCGACGCCGCGCCGGGCGGCGTCAGAGCCGCCCGCGCGCCGGTATCGACCAGGCCGGCTGCGTCGCGGCAGAAGAAGATCACCGCCACGGCCGCGGCCAGGGCGACGCCGGCGCCAAGCCGCTCGGACCGGCCGAACAGCATGGACAGCACCAGCAGGGCGACGATCGCCGCGACCAGGCTCAGCTCGGCGCCGAACAGCCGCAGGTCCTGCGGGGAGGGCATCCAGATTCCGGCCAGCGGAGCGAACATGGTCATGGTCCCGCCTCTCGGCTGCGCGTCGGTCAGCGTCCCAGGCACATCCCGGCGACGGAGGCCATCATCGAGACCCCGTCGCCGTAGAGCTCGCAGATCTGCTCGAGCGTTCCATTCATGAAGTTGAACAGCGTCTGCTGGGGCAGAATCCCCAGGGCGACGGCCAGGACGGCCATCGGCGTGAGGATGAAGACCTCGCGGCCGGTAACCTCGGGGAACGACTCATATTCCGGCCGCGCCGGCCCGAGGTAGACCCGCTGCAGCATCCAGAGGATGTATCCGGCCGTCAGCACCACGCCGACGGCGGCGAGGACCGCCATCGGCCGGGCCCAGGCGAACGGGGCCGAGAAGGTCGCCACCAGCACCCAGAACTCGCCGATGAAACCGCACAGGCCGGGAAGCCCCAGCGACGCGAAGAAGCCCAGCGTGGCCAGCGAGCCGTAGACCGGCATCGAGAGCCAAAGCCCGCCGAAACGGTCGATCTCGCGGTGATGGGCCCGGTCGTAAAGCACGCCGACCAGGAAGAAGCACATCGGGCTGGAGATGCCGTGGGCGATGACCTGGAACATGGCTCCCTGCAGGCCGGCGGCGGTCATGATCGCGATGCCCAGCAGCACGTAGCCCATGTGGCTGATCGAGCTGTAGGCCACCAGGCGCTTGAAGTCCGTCTGGGCCATGGCGCACAGGGCCCCGTAGAGGATGTTGATCACCCCGAGCACCGCCAGGGCATAGGCGAAGTGTTCCGCGGCGGCCGGCAGGATGGGGTAGCTGATCCGCAGCAGCCCGTAGGCTCCCATCTTCAGCAGGATGCCCGCCAGGATCATGCTGATCGGCGTCGGGGCCTCGACGTGGGCGTCCGGCAGCCAGGTATGGAACGGGAAGACGGGAATCTTGATCGCGAAACCGATGAACAGGAACACGAACATCGCCGTGGCGAATTTCCAGCCCAGGAAGGAGGTGGTCTCGGCGTTGAAGACCGCCGCGATCCGGTCGTTGACCGCCATCTCGATCAGGTCGAACGTGCGCACCGGAGAGTAGAAGTGGAACGCCAGCAGCACCACCAGCATCAGCACCGAACCGGCCAGGGTGTAGAGGAAGAACTTGATCGCCGCGTATTCCCGGCGCGGCCCGCCCCAGACGCCGATGAGGAAGTACATCGGCAGCAGCATCACTTCCCAGAAGACGTAGAACAGGAAGAAATCCAGGGCGCAGAACACGCCGATCATGCCGGTTTCCAGCAGCAGAAACAGCGCGAAGTAGCCCCGCACCCCCCGGCCGACCTTCCAGCTCTCGATGTTCCAGCTCGCCAGGCAGGCCAGGAAGGTGATCAGCGTGGTCAGGATGACCAGCGGGAAGCTCAGGCCGTCGATGCCGACGAAGTACTGGATGGTCGTCCCGTCCAGGCGGATCCAGTCGAGCCGCGTGACCTCGTAGAGCCTCTCCCCGTAGGTCCCGCCGAACACCGCCTCCTGCCAGCCGTCGCCCCGGCCCCACCAGGCGAAATGCCGGAACAGCCCCAGCGACAGCAGCATCACCAGAGCCGTGGTCGCCGTCGCGACGACCTTGACGGTGCGCGTGCCGGGCACGATCAGGCACAGCACCGCCCCGACCGCCGGCAGAAAGATCAGCAGATTCAGCAGGTTGCCGTGTTCCACCGCAGGATCCCTCGATCCGGCCCCTGGACTCCAGTCTCGCGCCGCCGGCCGGGACCCGGCCGCTGCGTCGCTTCGTGACCGCCGGCCGCTCAGCCTCCCGCGGCCAGCGCCAGCCAAACCATCGCGGTCACGCCTCCGGCCGCCAGCAGGATGTACAGCCGGATGCGCCCGGTCTGCAGCGACCCGGCCGCCCCGCCGAGCTCCCAGGTCGTCCGTCCGACGCCGTTGACCGCCCCATCGACGACCCGCTCGTCCAGATCCCGGCCGCTGAACCGCGCCAGCCGGACCGTCGAGGCCGACAGGGCGTCGACGATCCCGTCCACCACGATCCGGTCGAACAGGTCGCACAGGCCCTTGAGCAGATGCGTACCGCCGACCAGCACCAGCCCGTAGAGCTCATCGAAGTAGAACTTGTGCTCCAGCAGGCGGTGCAGAGGCCGGAGCCGGCGGGCGATCGCGGCCGCAAGGCTCAGTCCCCGGGCATACAGCGCGATCGCGACCGCGAACCCGACCACGAAGGCCCCGCCGACGATCGGCATCAGTGCATGATGAACTTCGTGGAGCTCATGCCCGTCCACCGTCGGCGCCAGAAGCCCCGCGGGGGCGACCTCGGCCACCAGCGGCCGGAACAGCACCAGCCCGCAGACCAGCGTGCCGGCCGCCAGCACCACCAGCGGCACCACCATCAGCGCCGACTCGCGGGCGTGGGCGTGGACGTGGTCGTCGCGCGGCCGGCCCATGAACGTCAGCCACCAGCAGCGCATCATGTAGAACGGCGTGATGTAGGCGACGATCACCGGCACCCAGAACAGCAGCGCCGGCAGCGGGGCCGACGCCTGCGCGTGCTCCACGCCGGGCACCGCGTGGGTCAAGGCGGACCGATGGCCGGTTTCGGTCATGGCCCACGGGCCGGCCGCCGGCGCCGCCGAACCGTGCGGGCGGGCTCCGTGGGTTCCGTCGCCGTACACCCGGCTGTAGGCCACGGCGAGGATCTCGTCCTTGCTGAAGAACCCGCCCAGCCCCACGGACGTGCCGGGAATGCCCGCCCCGGCGATGGCCAGCACCCCGATCAGGAATGTCGCGCAGGTCACCGGCATCCGCCGCCACAGGCCTCCCATCCGGCGGATGTCCTGCTCGTGGTGGCAGCCCTCGATCACCTGCCCGGACCCCAGGAACATCAGAGCCTTGAAGAACGCGTGGGTCAGGAGGTGGAACAGGGCGCCGATCCACGCCCCCACGCCCATGCCCAGCATCATGTAGCCCAGCTGCGAGATCGTCGAGTAGGCCAGAACCTTCTTGATGTCGGTCTGCACGACGGCCACCAGGGCCCCCAGCGTCAGCGTGATGCAGCCGGCCCCGGCCACCACCAGCAGGGCCTGCGGGGTCAGCAGCACGAAGATCCGGGCCACCAGGTAGACGCCCGCGGCGACCATGGTGGCCGCGTGGATCAGGGCGCTGACCGGCGTCGGGCCCTCCATGGCGTCCGGCAGCCAGACGTGCAGCGGGAACTGGGCGCTCTTGCCCACCGCCCCGCAGAACAGCAGCAGCCCCAGCCAGGTGGCCATGTCCAGCCCCAGCGGACCGGCCTGCCGCAGGGCCGACCCGGGGTCGCCGCAGGCCTCGGCGAACCGCCGGGCCGCGCCGGCCAGCGACAGGTCGCCCAGGAACCAGAACACCATGCCCAGCCCGAGGATGAAGCCCATGTCGCCGACGCGGTTGACCACGAAGGCCTTGATGGCGGCGGCCGAGGCGCTGGGCTTGTGGAAATAGAAGCCGATCAGCAGGTAGGAACACAGCCCGACCAGCTCCCAGAAGACGAACGTCAGCACCAGGCTGTCGGCAATCACCAGGCCGAGCATGCTGAAGCAGAACAGCGAGAGAAAGGCGAAGAAACGGTGGAACTTGCTGCGGCCGTCGATCTCATCCGAGTGCCCGGCCATGTAGCCGATGCTGAACACGTGGATCCAGGTGGAGACGAAGGTCACCATGAAGAACACGGCCACCGTCAGGCCGTCGAGGTTGACCCCGACCTCCAGCGGCACGTCGCCCAGGACGGTCCAGGGCACCGGCGCACTGCGGGCCGCGGCCCGGGCGGCGGCGTCCATTCCCTGCCACCGGACCACCACCAGCCCCGAGAGCACGCAGCTGGCGGCGATGGCGGCGGTGGCCACCCAGCCGGCCAGCGGCTTGCCCAGCCGGGCCCCGGCCAGGGCCAGCAGCAGGAAGCTGCCCAGCGGGATCACCGTGGCGGCCAGGAGCATGAGTTCGAGGCTGGACATCGCCGGTCTATCCCCGCAGCAGGTCGCCGCGATCCACGTCCACGGTGGTCAGGTGACGATAGAAGTTCATGAAGATCGCGATGGCCACGGCGGCTTCGGCCGCGGCCAGCACGATCACGAACAGGGCCGCGGCCTGGCCGTCGATGCCGGCGCCGCGATAACGGCCGAAAGCCACCAGGTTGACGTTGGCGGCATTCAGCACCAGCTCAACGCCGATCAGGATGCCGACGGCATTGCGCTTGACGACCATGGTCAGCAGGCCGCAGCAGAACAGCAGGGCCCCCAGCACCAGGTAGTGCATCAGCGTGATCGAACCCATCCGAGCGCACTCCTCCGCCGACCGGCCCGCGACGGACCGGTCCGCGGCATCACTTGCGGCCGCTTCCGGCCAGCCAGGCCGCGCCGATCATCACCGCCAGCAGCAGCACGCTGGACAGCTCGAACGGCACCAGGTAGGTCGTCAACAGCGCCCGGCCAAGCCCGTCGACCGTTGGAGCGGACGGGGCCGCCGCGATTCCCTCGGACCAGTCGATCCGCCCCACCGCGGTCACCAGGCCCGCCAGCAGCAGCAGCCCCACGGCCGCGCCGGCGGCCTTTTCCGCCGGCCGGGCCCGGTACCGCGCCGCCGCCGAGGCGCTGCTGAGCATGATGCCGAAGATGATCACCACCAGCGTTCCGCCGGCGTAGACGATCAGCTGAATCGCCGCCAGAAAGTTCGCGTGCAGCAGAAGATACAGACCTGCGACCGCTCCCAGGGCCCCGAACAGAAACAGGGCCATCCGCACGACCCGCGACGACAGCACGCAGCCGACGGCGCACACCGCGGCCAGGCCGCCCAGGAGGTAGAACATCACCGCCTCGAGCTCGATGCCGATCCAGTCCGCCGGTCCCGGGCCCCGGGGACCGCGCGCCCAGACCGGACCGGCCCGGGCGAGCCAGACCAGCACGGCCGCGACGATCGACAGACGGTTCGATCCGGTCATCCTTGAAACTCGCTCATGGCGGTCGCCACCCTTGCGCGCCGCGACAAACTCACGATCCCGGCAGGTGATTCACGGCCAGCGGTCCGACCAGCCGGCGCCGGTTGAGATAGCCCCAGCCGGCGGTGCCGACGAAAGCCGCGACGATCGCCGCTCCGGCCAGCGTGCACACGATGTTGGCCGCCCGGGCCGTGATGCCGTCCGGCGGCACCAGAAGCTGCCAGAACATCTGCCCCAGCAGCAGCAGCATGGTCATCGGCAGCATCACCTGCACGCAGGCGTACATCACCTGATCGATCCGGATGCGGGGCAACGTCCACCGCAGCCAGATGTGCACGAAGAGCAGGGCGTAGGTCTTGGCGATGAACCAGGCCGGCCCGCTGAACAGCAGGGCATACAGCCCCCGCTGCCACCACGAGCCCCCGGCCAGGGACTCGCCCCACGAGGCCGGCAGCGGCGAGTGCCAGGCTCCCAGGAACAACAACACCGCCAGCCCGCAGACCACGAACATGGCCGCGTACTCGCCGAAGAAGAACACCGCCCAGCGGAACCCGCTGTACTCGGTGTGAAAGCCGCCGGTCAGCTCGCTTTCGGCCTCCGGCAGGTCGAAAGGCGCCCGCTTGCAGGCCGCCAGCGAGGCCACGAAGTAGACGCCCGCGGCCGCGAAGAGAAACGGGCTGCAGAACGCCAGCCAGGTATGGAAACCGCCGCTCTGCAATGCTCCGATCGCGCCGGGGCGCAGCGTGCCGGCGGCCATGACCGGCAGCAGCAGGGCCATGCCCATCGGAATCTCGTAGGACACCATCTGGGCGGCCACGCGCAGGGCTCCGTACATGCTCCACTTGTTGTGCGAGGCCCATCCGGCCAGGATCACGCCGATCACGTCGATGCCGAGCAGCCCCAGCACGAGCACCAGCCCGACCTCCAGGTCCCGCAGGACCCACCGGTCGCTGAAAGGCAGGGCCAGGAAGGCGGTCAGCACGGGAATGAACACCAGGTAGGGCGCGAGGCGGAAGACCGGCCCGTCGGCCCGTCCCGGGACGATGTCCTCCTTCTGCACCAGCTTGAGCCCGTCGGCGATGCCCTGGGCCCAGCCGTGCCAGCCGCCGACGCGCATGGGCCCCAGGCGGCTCTGGATGCGACCGGCCACCTTCCGTTCCCACCAGATGGCGAAGCTGGCGGTGACCGACACGAATCCCAGGATAACCAGGGCCAGGACCAGATCCCGCAGGAGCCGGAACTGCCAGGGCCACAGCAGGTAAGCGACAAACTCCAGCGCCGGCGGGGCCTCCAGTGCCTTCGGATCCTCCGGCGTGGCGGCGAAGAACCGCACGATCTCGTCGGTGGTCAGTTCGCCGCCGAAGATGGTCTGAGCAATGGGGTCCGGGCGGGCGGCCACGATGCGGTCCACCAGCCCGAACAGCAGCGACGCCCCCCAGGCGGTCAGGACGATTCCCGCCAGCGAGCCGATGAACAGGACGAAAGCCAGTCGCTTCAGCAGCCGGCCGAGCAGGGCGTGCGCGGTGATGGCGAACACGACGAAAAGCGCCCCGAACGCCAGCACCGACGGCAGAACGATTCCCACCGTCAGCCACAGCGGGCTGAGGCTGCGGCCGAAGATCTCCAGGCACACGGCGGCCACGCCGGTGCCGATCATGATGATCAGCCCGGCGAGCATGAAGCGGCGGATGGCCCGGGCCCGCAGGGCGGGGCTCCACCGCGGCCGGATGACGTCCTGTGCGGTAAACTCGGTCATGGCTGCCCGGCGCGCCTGTAAGACCGGGACGACCCGCACGCGCCTGCGTGCCGGCCCGGCCGCTCGTTGATTCTATCCGCCCGTGCGCCGGCCCGGAAGCACCGCCGCGGCGGTCAGCGGTCCACCTCGCCGAGCACGATGTCGATGCTGCCGATGATCGCCGGCACGTCCGCCAGGAGCACCCCCCGGCAGACGTGGCTGGTGATCGACAGGTTGCAGAAGCACGGCCCGCGGGCCTTGACCCGCCAGGGAATCGGCGAACCGTCGCCGACGACCAGAAAACCCAGCTGCCCGCGGGGATTCTCGCCCTCGAAGTAGACCTCGTCGGCCGGCAGCCTGACGTTTTTGGGCACTTTGGCCCGCACCTCGCCGGCCGGGATCGCGGCGATGCACTGCCGCAGGATCCGCACCGACTCGCGCATCTCCTGCATGCGGACGAAGTAGCGGTTCCAGCAGTCGCCGACCACGACTCCCCGCGGAATGCCGCCTCCGCCGGGCCGGCCGACGGGAATGTCGAACTCGAAGCGGTCGTAGATCTCGTAAGGCAGGCAGCGCCGCAGGTCCCACCTGACCCCGCTGGCCCGCAGACAGGGGCCGGTCAGCCCCCAGGCGATCGCGTCCTCGGCGGAGATGACGCCCACGCCCGCCGTGCGCTTGACGAAGATATGGTTGTAGCTCAGCAGCCGGTCATACTCGTCGATCTTGGGCTCGAAGTAGTCCAGGAACTCCGCCAGCCGCTCGATGAACCGCTCCGGCAGGTCGAAGGTCACCCCGCCGATGGTGATGTAGCTGTAGGTCAGCCGCGCCCCGCAGGCGGCCTCGAATAGATCGAGGATGTACTCGCGCTCGCGGAACGCGTAAAGCACGGCGGTGAACGCCCCCATGTCCAGCCCGTAGGTGCCGAAGGCCACCAGGTGCGAGGCGATGCGGTTCAGCTCGGCCATGATCACCCGGATGTAGGCCGCCCGCTCGGGGACCTCGACGCCCAGCAGTCTCTCCACGGCCAGGCTGAAGACGTGGTTGTTGTTCATCGCCGCCAGGTAGTCCATCCGGTCGGTCTTGGGGATGAACTGATAGGGCTGGAGGTTCTCGCCGATCTTCTCTGCGCAGCGGTGCAGGTAGCCGATGTGCGGCACGGCCTCGACGACCATCTCCCCGTCGGTCCGCAGCAGGACCCGCAGCACGCCGTGGGTGCTGGGGTGCTGCGGTCCCATGTTGATGAGCATCTCCTCGGTGCGCAGACCGTCCGGTCCGTCGCGCGCCGCGTCGAACAGCAGGTCCGGCTCGGAGGTGAACATCGCGTCCGGCATGGCAGTCATTCCCGCTCCGCGGCCGCTCAGTGCCGCGGGCTCCTCTGACCGAATTCGGTCGATCCCGGAATGCCGTGGTACTCGACCGGAAAGACGTAGTCCTTGCGCAGCGGATGTCCGACCCAGTCGTCCGGGCAGAGGATCCGCCGCAGGTCGGGATGGCCGTCGAAGGACACCCCCAGCAGGTCGTAGACCTCGCGTTCGTGCCACTCGGCCGCCGGCCATACGTCGGCCACGCTCGGCAGCGAGCCGCCGTCGCGGGGCACGCCGATGCGCACTGCGGCCACGGCGCCGCAGGACCACGGCCGGCCATCGCCGGCCGGCCGGAGCGACATCAGGTCGTACACCAGCTCAATGCGGCCCTCGGCGATGCGGTCCACGCCGCTCAGGCACCGCAGCAGGTTGAACCGCAGCCGCGGATCGTCGCGCAGGAACAGCGCCACCTCACGCCAGCGGTCGGGAACCACGCCGACCGCCGGGTGCAGCGTGTTCATCGGCGCGTCGACCACCGCGTCGGGGAAGGCGGAACCGATCAGACTGGCGACTTCCTCGGGCGTCATCGGTCGGTGCGCTCCGGGCCGTCAGGCGATGTCGGCCGGACCGGGCCGGCGGGCGATCGTCCGCCCCCGGATCTTGTCCTGGAGCCGCATCAGTCCCTCCAGAAGCGATTCCGGACGTGGGGGACAGCCGGGCACGTACACATCCACCGGCACCACCAGGTCGATGCCCTTGACCACGTGATAGCCGTGCTTGAAATACGGTCCCCCGCCCACGGTGCAGGCTCCCATGGCGATCACGTACTTGGGGTCGGCCATCTGGTTGTACAACCGCCGCACCCGCGAGGCCATCTTGTAGGTCACCGTGCCGGCCACGATCATCAGGTCGGCCTGCCGAGGGGTGGGACGGAACGCACCCATGCCGAAACGGTCCAGGTCGAACCGTGACATGCCCGTGGCCATCATCTCGATGGCGCAGCAGGCCAGGCCGAAGGTCAGCGGCCAGAGGCTGTTGAGCCGCGACCAGTTGAGCACCCAGTCCAGCGAGGTGACCACCAGCCCCTCTTCGAAACGGTTTTCGATCCAGCTCATGATCCGTCCCGCCCGACCGAAGCGACCTCAGGCGTCGCCGCCGGTCCCTGCCCCGCCCTCCGAACCGCCGGACGAAGCTCCGTGCCCCGCGGCCAGGGCCCGCACCCAGTCCAGGTGGCCGAAACGCCAGAGGTAGAGGAACCCCGCCACGATCACTCCGAAAAAAAACAGCATGTCCCATGTGGCCGCCAGCCGCACCGGGTCGGGACCGCCGGCCGGAGCGGCATCGGACGATCCGGCGCCGAAGACCACCGCCCACGGCCAGAACAGGGCCAGCTCGATGTCGAAGACCAGGAAAACCAGGGCCACGACGTAGAAGCGCAGGTTGAACTGCACCCAGCTGCTGCCGATGGCCGGCTCGCCGCATTCGTACGGCTCCAGCTTGTCCGGATGGGGCACCGACGGACGCAGCAGCCACCCGAAGAGCAGGGCCCCCAGCACCATGGCCAGTCCGGCCAGCACCAGCACCGCCAGCCCCTGCAGCAGCAGGGCCCCGCCCTCGCCGGCGGCCTCCGCGATCATCGCGTGCTGCGCGACGTTCATCATGCTCCCGCTCCCGCGGCTTCAGGCCCGCCCGCCGCCGGCCTGCCGGTTTCCCCGGACGGTTCGGCGGTCGCCGGCCGCTTCGGGGCCGGCTTCTGCTCGGTCAGCGCCAGCGCCATCTGTTCGCGCCGCGGGCGGCCGCGTTCCACCCAATCCTGCTTCATCTCCCGGGCCCAGGGCGGGAGCCGACCCTTGAGCATCCAGATCGGCTGGGGAGTCTGCAGCCCCTGCCGGGCCAGCTCGGTGAACTCCACGATCATGCTCCGGCGGTCGTAGCCCGACAGATCGTGCACGTTGCCCATATGGATGCAGTCCGTCGGACACGGTTCCACGCACAGCGCGCAGAACATGCACTTGGAATAGTCGATGGCGTAGCGGACGAGCGCCCCGCCCATGGCCACGCCGGTTTCCTTGTCGATCTTGCGGGGGGCGGTCTTCTCGATGTAGATGCAGTCCACCGGACAGGCCTTGGCGCACAGGTCGCAGGCGATGCACTTCTCGATCTCGAACCAGTGGATGCCCCGGAAGCGCGGCTGGAGGGTCGGGGCCACGTCGGGGTACTGCACGGTGATGGTGCGGGCGAAACAGTAGCGCAGCGTGATGCGCATGCCGGTCAGGATGGTGCGGACGGCCAGGTAGATGTCGCGGAAGTAATCGCCCATCCGGCACTCCGCCGGGCCTGCCGGCCGTCCGCGCCGCACAGGACGCGAACCGCTCCGTCCCTGTCGGCTGCCCGCTTTCCCCCGGCGGCCGCCGCTCAAACAGATTCTAAGCCGCGTCGGCCGCCCGGCGCAATCCGGCCGCCCCGCCGGCGATCGGATTCCTCGACAACGCCCATGAAACGGGCGCGCCGCCGCCAGCACAGAGGCTGTGATTCGGCCGCGCGTGCCCGAGGGCCGCCACCGCCGCCGCGAATCTGCCGGCCGTTAGTGCTTTATGGGCAATGGGTTGGAATGTCAAGCCTTGGCCTCAGTCAGAGCTCGCCCGCCGGAAGTCCGGACTCCTCCCAGGAGCGGGCCATCGCCGAAGCCCCTTTGCGGCCGGTCTGGAGCGGCCCGGAAGCCGGGTGATCGACGCGCGGCGAAGACCGGATCTCTCGCTGCGGACCGGCGAACGTGCCGCCGGTGCGCTATGATGAGCCCGGGCAACGCCGCGGGCCTCGACGGGGCCGCCCGCGGCCGCCCGGGATTCCGCCGCAGGAGGATCCGCCAATGGCCATGCTGCTGGAGTTTTCGATGTTTCCGCTGGGGGCCGGCGAGTCGGTCGGCGCCCAGGTGGCCGAGTGCGTCGATCTGATCGACCGCAGCGGCCTGCCCTACCGGCTGAACGCCATGGGCACGGTGCTGGAAGGCGAGTGGGACGAGGTGATGGGCGTCGTGAAGGCCTGTCTGCAGCGCACGGCCGGCTCGTCCGACCGGGTGGTCTGCACCATCAAGATCGACTGGCGGCGCGGCGCCGAAGGTCGCCTGGAGGGCAAGGTGGCCTCCGTCGAGCACCGGCTGGGGCGACGCCTTCGGACCTGACCGCCGCCCTCCGCCCGAGCCGGCCGTCCGGCCCGTGCCGCCGGCCGCGCAAGAAAAGGGCCCCCGCGCGCCACCAGGCACGCAGGGGCCTGCGATTCGATCCGCAACCGGGCAGCCGGAGGGTCAGACCACGCCCTGGTCCATCATCGCCTCGGCCACCTTGGTGAAACCGGCGATGTTGGCGCCCAGCACATAGTTTCCGGGCTTGCCGTACTCGGCGGCCGTGCGGGCGCAGTTCTCGTGGATCGCGATCATGATCTTGTGCAGCCGGTCATCGACTTCCTCACGGGTCCAGGTTAGTCGCAGCGAGTTCTGCGACATCTCCAGGCCGCTGGTGGCCACGCCCCCGGCGTTGGCCGCCTTGCCCGGGCCGTAGAGCACCTTGCCGGCCAGGAAGACCTCCACGCCCTCGGGGTCGGTGGGCATGTTGGCGCCCTCGCTGACCAGGAAGCAGCCGTTCTTGACCAGCGTGCGGGCATCCTCGCCGTTGATCTCGTTCTGGGTGGCCGAGGGGAAGGCGCAGTCGCACTTGATGCCCCAGGGTCGCTTGCCTTCCATGTACCTGGAGCCGGGGAACTTGTCGGCGTATTCGGCGATCCGCCCGCGGCGGACGTTCTTGAGCTCCATGACCCAGGCGAGCTTCTCGGCGTCGATGCCCGCCGGATCGTAAATGGTGCCGTTGGAGTCCGACAGCGTGACCGCTTTGGCCCCGAGCTGGTTGAGCTTCTCGACGGTGTACTGGGCGACGTTACCCGAACCCGAGACGGTGCAGACCTTGCCCTTGAAGCCGTCGCCGCGGGTCTTGAGCATCTCCTGGGCGAAGTAGACCGCGCCGTAGCCGGTGGCCTCGGGACGGATGAGCGAGCCGCCCCAGTTGAGCGACTTGCCGGTCAGCACGCCGGTGAACTCGTTGCGGATCCGTTTGTACTGCCCGAACAGGAAGCCGATCTCCCGGCCGCCCACGCCGATGTCGCCGGCGGGCACGTCGGTGTCCGGACCGATGTGCCGGCAAAGCTCGGTCATGAACGACTGGCAGAAGCGCATGACCTCGGCGTCCGATTTGCCCTTGGGGTCGAAGTCCGAGCCGCCCTTGCCCCCGCCCATCGGCAGGGTGGTCAGCGAGTTCTTGAGGACCTGCTCGAAGGCCAGGAACTTCAGGATGCTGAGGTTCACCGTCGGGTGGAAACGAAGCCCGCCCTTATACGGGCCGATGGCGCTGTTGAATTCGATGCGGTATCCGCGGTTGACATGAACCCGTCCGTTGTCGTCCGTCCAGGGCACGCGGAACATCAGCACGCGTTCCGGCTCGACGAACCGCTCGAGCAGCTGGTGTTTCTGGTACCTCGGGTTGCGTTCCAGGGCCGGGGCCAGGGTCTCCAGCACCTCCCAGACCGCCTGATGGAACTCCGGCTCGCCGGGGTTGCGTCGGGTGACCTCATTCATGACATCATCGACGTAGGCCATTTTTCTTTCCTTTCGTGGGCTGTATTGCCCTGTCCAGCCGGCCCGCAGAACGCCTTCCCGCACGGCGACGCCCGTGCAGATCCAAAGTGCGGCTTTCATTAGAGCGGCATTATAATATAATCGAGGTTATGCTACTGTATCGGATGCTGCATCAGAAGGCAAGGCGATGAACGGCCGAAAACAGATAGCTTTATCCTTATCATTAAGCCTGCTAATGAGACGGACATGAACATCAACAGTTTCAAGCTCTTCTGTGATGTGGTTCGGTGTCACAGCTTCTCCCAGGGGGCCAAGCTCAACGGCATCACGCAATCAGCGGCCAGTCAGGCGATCAACCATCTCGAAAAGGAGTTCGGCGCGCAGTTGATCGACCGCCGGCGACGCCCCTTCAACCTCACAGCCGAGGGAGAGCTCTGTTACGAGGGGCTCTGCGACATTCTGCACCGGTACGAAACGATCAAGGCGGGCATCGGCTCGCTGCGGAGCACGGTGTCGGGGCTGGTGCGTGTGGCGGCCATCTACTCGGTCGGGCTGCACAACATGAATCGGGCGATGCAGACCTTCATGACGCTGCATCCGCGCGCCAAGGTGCGCCTGGAGTACCTGTTGCCGGGCAAGATCTACGAGGCGGTGCTCAACGACGAGGTGGACATGGGCGTGGTGTCATATCCCTCGGAGAGCCGGGGTCTGAGCGTGATCCCTCTGCGCGACGAGCGGATGGTGCTGGTCTGCCACCCCGGACACCACCTGGCCGGCAAGCCGTCGGTTTCGCTGGAGGATCTCGACGGCGAGGACTTCGTGGCCTTCGACCGTGAGCTGGCGATCTGCAAGGAACTGGACCGCTGCCTGCGGGTCCGGAGGGTGGTGGTGCGCAAGGTGATGGAGTTCGACAACATCGAGACGATCAAGCAAGCCGTGGAGATCGGAGCGGGGCTCAGCATTCTGCCGGAACCAACGGTGCAGCGCGAGGTCGAGAGAGGCGACCTGGCCTCGGTGCCACTGGCGGACTGCGACCTCAAGCGGCCGATCGGCATCATCCACCGCCAGCGCAAGGTGTTTACTCCGGCGCTGACACGATTCATCGAGGTGCTGCGCGGCGACGCCGGCCGGAGCGCCCCAGCCGCGGCCGGCCGGCCCGGCGCGTGACCGCCCCGGCGGCCCGAAGCCCCGGCGTCGCGGGCCGAACCCCAGCCCTCGCCCTCGTGTCATTCGGACGCAGACGGGTTCATCCTTCTTTCGCGGAGGACGCCCGGCGATACGCTGCCTGGCGCCGGGTCCGACACCCGCGGGGACCTGTCCGGCACGCGGAATGGCGGGAGCACCCCATGCGTCTGGTCGCGGTCACCGAGCCGGAGTTCCGCAAGGCCGAGCCGGTTTTCCGATCCTGCGGACCGGACCTGGAGTACGGCCCGCTCCGGCCGGCGAGGACGCGCGGGCCGGGGCCGTCCGCCGACCGGGCTTCCGGCACGTCTTGCCGGGCGCGGAACCCT
>CALLOB010000043.1 GCA_938005315.1 uncultured Phycisphaerae bacterium | reverse complement strand
CCCTGTACACGCTGGAGTGGCAGCTGGCGTCGCGCCGCACACCGCTGCTCCTGCCTCTCTATACCCTCGCGCTGCTGGATCGACGCTGCCGGCTCGCCGGCCGGCCCCGTCCGCGGGCGACCACGCCCGCGCGGTGGTACGGAGCTCTGACCGCCCGCGCGGCGGCCGACGGCGAGGCCGTCCGACGCGCCGTGGAGGGAGCCGCCTGGACGGCCTTCGCGCCTGAACCGCGTCTCAGGCAGCTGCAGACCGATGAGCTTCGGGAGGCCTGCCGTCGGGCGGTTCGATCTCTGACGACCGGCCATCTGAGACGCGTTTTCCCCACAAGGAGCGGATGTCGATGAGTCTTTCCGCGATCGTGAATACCCGGGCGCCTGCAAGGGCGTTTCAGGAAGCCGTCCGGCTTCTCCGCGACACCCTCAACCTCGCATTGCGCGGCAAGGCGGAGGTCATCGAACACGTCCTGACATGCGCGCTGGCCCGCGGCCACATCCTGCTGGAGGACCTTCCGGGGACGGGCAAGACGACGCTCGCCAGAACGCTCGCCCGGGCGATCGGAGGGCGCTGCGCGCGCCTGCAGTGCACGCCGGATCTTCTGCCGGGCGATATCACCGGCTTCAATGTCTTCAATCCCAAGACCCGCGAGTTCGATTTCATTCCCGGGCCGGTCTTCGCCGACGTGCTGCTGGCCGACGAGATCAATCGCGCGACCCCCCGGGCGCAGAGCGCGCTGCTGGAAGCCATGGGCGAGCGCCAGGTGACCGTCGATAACGTGCGTTACGAGCTGGCCGGGACGTTCCTCGTCATCGCCACCCAGAATCCCGTCGAGCACCACGGCACCTATCCGCTGCCGGAGGCCCAGCTCGATCGCTTCGCCATGAAACTGCGCATCGGCTATCCCGGCCGCGAGGACGAAATCGCCATGCTGGCGGCGGATGCGGCCGGCGCCGCGAACGACGAGTCGGTCGATGTCCTGAAGCCCGCGGATCTTCGAAGGCTCCAGGCTGCAGCGGCGGCCGTCGCCGTGGCCCGTCCGATTCAGGGATACCTCGTCGATCTGGCCCGGGCCACCCGCCGGCATCCCGGCGTGACGATGGGCGTCAGCCCGCGAGGCCTGCTGATCTGGCAGCGGCTCGCCCAGGCGCGGGCCTTCCTGCTCGGCAGAGACTTCGTGATCCCCGACGATGTCCAGGACGTTGCCCGCCCCGTACTGGAGGTGCATCTGACGCTCGACACGGACAGCGGCGCCGGCATCCCCGATGAGATCATCGCCTCCGTTCCCCTGCCGGCCTACCAGCGGTGCGCCTGAGGTGAAGCCGGATGTCGATGCTGCAGGCGTGGTTCTGGACCTTCGCCCTGCGGACGGTCGAGACGGCCGTCCAGGCGTCGCCGTACCTGCTGCTGGGAATGGTGCTGGCCGCCGGGATGGACGCCTTCATCGACCGGGCCCGGCTGCGAAGCCTTTTTCGCGGTCCCGCCCCGCTGGCCGCGGCCCGGGCCTGGCTTTTCGCCCTGGTCATGCCGGTATGCAGCCTGGGGGTCCTTCCCGTCGGTGAGCAGATGCTTCGGGCCGGAGTCAGGCCGGCGGCCGTCGTCGCGTTGCTCGTGTCCGCGCCGGTGTGCCATCCGTGGTCCGTGATCTACGGGCTTTCGGTGTCGTCCCCGGCGGCCTGGCTGCTGATTGCCGCCGCTTCGTTGACCGTCGCCTCCTGCGTCGGGTGGGTGGCGGAACGCTGGATGCCGCCGGCGCCTTTCCCGTCGCCCCCCGGGGCCGGCGGATCGGGGGAAAAGAGAGGACGGATTCGGTATGCCCTTGTATGCGGTCTGGTCGGAACGGGCATGCTGGCTGCGGCGATGCCGGCCGGGGTGATCGAACAGCATGTGTGCGCACCGTCGCGCGCGGGCATCCCCTGGCTGACCGTGGCGATGCTGCCGGCGTGGGTCCCGCCGGAGATCAACGTGGTGCAGGTCCGCGAGGCGCTGCGGGTCGGGCTGCTGCCGGGGGCGGCGGTTCCGATCGCCCTCAGCGGCGGCGGGCTGTGCCTGGCGGCCCCATACTGGATGCTCCGGCGGCTTGGCGTCCGTGCCGGCCTGCTGGCGGGATGTTCTTTCATCCTGCTGGTCGTCGGCTGGGGCCTGGTCGCCGACGTGCTGCTCGGTGGCTCACCCCTGGGAACCGCCGATAGTCACGCCTTCGATGGCCTCACGCGCCCATGGCACCCCGCCCGCTCGACCGTTCAGGGGGTGGCCCAGATGGCGGACGGCGTTCGGAACGTCCTGGGGCCGACGCAGCTCGCGGGACTGCTCGGGCTCGCCGCGGTGACCGCGGTCCGCCGGCGTTTGTCCTCCTGGCTGCACCGCCTCGGTCGGCGAGTTCGTGCTCCCGGTGCCTCATCGGGCCCGGGGAAGGCGTCGGGCGCCCTGTCGCGGTGGCGGTCGTGGGGCCTCATCGCAGTCGTGGTCGTCGCATGTGCAATTTCGGGCCTTTACGTCTATTATCCCCCGGTGCAGGATGTTCTGGAGGATATCGACCTGGTGCACGTCGAACTGTTTTCGGCGGTCCGCGCCGGCCGACTCGACACGGCAACATGGCGGCTGGGCCGGATAGAGGTCCTGGTGAACCGGCTGCCTGTCGCGGGAAGACTGCGGTGCAGCTGGACATCGGATCAGGCCCGGGAATGGAACCGGCTGCAGGACGCCCTGCGGCAGCTGGGCCAGGCCCTTGCCCGGAAGGAGAACGCCCGGGCCCGGTCGCTGGTCATCGAATTGCACCGGCAGCTGGGCGCCTGCCGCCGGGCGCAC
>CALLOB010000042.1 GCA_938005315.1 uncultured Phycisphaerae bacterium | reverse complement strand
TGCTCGCCGGCCCGGGCGGCCTCGACCGCGGCGTTCAGGGCCAGCAGGTTGGTCTGGAAGGCGATCTCCTCGATGACCTTGATGATCTTGCTGATCTTCTCGGAGGACTCGTTGATCCCGGCCATGGCCCCGTTGAGCTGGCCCATGGTCTTGTCGCCCTCGTCGGCGGCCTGCCGGGCCTGGACGGCCAGATCGTTGGCCTCCTTGGCGTTGGAGGCGTTGGTGCGGGTCATGGCCGCCATCTGCTCCAGGGCGCTGGAGGTCTCCTCCAGGCTGGAGGCCTGCTCGCTGGCCCCCTCGGCCAGCTGTTGCGAGGCCGACGAGACCTGAGCGGCCGCGTCGTTGACCTGGGCGGCGCCGTCGTTCAGGGCCGCCACGATGCGCCGCAGGGCGCTGTTGATCGACCGGCTGATCAGCAGCCCCAGCGACAACGCCAAGGCTACCCCGACGAGCAGGCCGACTATCGAGACGATCTTCAGTCTGCCGGCCTGGCTTTGCGCTTCGGCCGCCGCCTCGGCGCCCACCCTGGTGTTGATCTCCACGATGCGGTTGAGCAGCGATTCGGCCTCGCCGAACGTCCGGGCGTTGGTCACCAGTGCCATCTCGACCATCCGGTCGTAAAGCGCGTCGGCCGTGGCCGCATCGCCGCCGGCTTTCTCGTACTCGCGGCAGAGCTCGATGTACTTCTGGTGATCAGCCTTCCATGTATTCCAGGCGGGCACGAACCGATTCCATGCCTCGGCCTCCTCCGGAGTCTGCGGCAGGGGCTCATAGACCTTCCAGGCGCCGTCCACCCGTTTCCAGGCGGCCGCGATGGCGTCGTACTTCTCCTGCCGCCCCTTGCCGTCGAGCTTGCGGCACAGCAGGGCGTTTTCGGCGCTGTCGATGGCCGTCTGGGCCTCGCTCATGACCAGCAGCGACTGCACGCTGGGCAGGCGAACCACGCCGATTTCGTCCACCGCACGGCCCAGGCCGGTCACGCCGAAGTAACCGCACAGGCCCAGCGCCAGGGTGATCGCGGCGATCACGACGAAGGCGGTGACGAGCTTCTTGCCGATGGTCCAGGACTTGGAAAACATGATGGGCTCCCTTCGGGCAGCAGCACGGCGAATCGGAAAGGAGCCCGGAGTTGAATGGGGAAGGCTCCGAAATCCGCCTCCGCCTGCCCCGTACGGAGGTAACGCGCCCTGTATCGGCTACAACATCAGCGGGGTTGATGATCTCCAGGAGTAAAACTGATGCCGCCGGGCCTTGCCGCGAATCATAAACTTGTAACTTAAGTCACCATCTTCCGCTTGCCGGCCATGGACATCCGGCCTGCCCGCATCGTTGGCGCGGGCCCGGCAGGACCGATAATGCCGACATGCTCCTGAGAGCCGGGCCGGATTTCGATTTTCGCTCCGCAGTCTGCTCCCACGGCTTCTTCATGCTGGCCCCCAACAGCTGGGACCCGGGCGGTGGCGTGTTGAGCACTGCCGTCGCGGTGGACGACGAGCACGCCGTCGCCGCCGACCTGCAGGCCGCCGCGGACGGGCGGGTACGCATTCTCCTGACCGGCCGACCAGGCCGTGCCGCGGTCGGCGCCGTTCGCCGCGCGGCCGTCCGCATGCTTCGTCTCGACGAGGACTTGTCGGGCTTTCACGCCCGCTGTCGGTCATCGCGCACGCACCGACCGGCCGCCCGGCAGCGTTTCGGCCGCCTGCTGCGCGGGGCGAGCTTCTTCGAGGACGTGGTCAAGGTCATCTGCACCTGCAACACCGCCTGGAGCCGCACGGTGGTCATGGTCGGGAACCTGGTGAACAGCTGGGGCGTGCCGGCCGAAGGCACCGGTCGCCGGGCTTTTCCCACGCCCGGCCGGCTGGCGGTCGCAACGGAGGCTCGCCTGCGGGCCGCCGGCCTGGGCTATCGCGCCGCTTGGATTGCCGCGCTGGCCCGCGCGGTGGCCGACGGCCGGCTCGATCTGACGGCCTTCGAACGCTCGGCGGCGCCGACGGCGGACCTCATGCGCGACCTGCGTCGTATCCGCGGTATCGGTCCCTACGGCGCCGCTCATCTCGCGATGCTGCTGGGGCGCTACGGTTGCCTGGCCTGGGACTCCGAGATGCGCCGAATGCTTGGCGGTCGGGAACCCGGCCGGCGGTGGACACCGGCTGAGGCCATCGACTACTACAGGATCTGGGAACCGTATCAGTTTCTCGCCTACTGGTATGACCTCTGGCGCGATTACGCGGACGTTCACGGCGCCCCGCACCTGTGGGACCCGTCCATCGTCGCCGGCGGCATCACGCGTCGTCGGCGTGCTCCTTCCGGCCGCGTAGCCCGGGGGCGTTTACGGTGATCGTCCCCACCAGGTGCATGCCGGACACAATTAGGGTGTTTGCCACCCCTCGAGCCGACCCGCTCTGGCTGGCATCGGCGGGCAGGCGCGTCGATAATATCGTATGAGGAACTTCGTCGCGGGCCTGTACCGTCAGGCGAGGCGGGCCCGCGGCGTCGTGATTGCACAAGGGGAACCGGGCAACCGTGCCGCCCCTGCCGATTTCGCTGCCGCAGACCGGCCCGCCTGAGGCCTGCGACAACGAATTCCGGCGGGACACACGGTCGAGAGAGCAGCGGCCGGAGTTCTCTTCCGTCCGATCATGCTCTCTTTTTTTGCGCGCGGCGCATACCGGGCCGTGACACGATTCGCGCCCGGGGCGGTCAGGTGGTCTGCAGGGCGTCGATGATGTTGCTGCGCGCCGCCCGCCGCGCCGGGGCGATGCCGGCGATCACGCAGACGCCGACGGTCAGCGCGGTTCCCAGACCGACCAGGTCCCACGGGATCGTCCACTGCGGCGCCAACCCCCAGATCGAGCGGGTCATGGCGTTCATGCTCGCGGCGGCGTGCAGCCCGAGCCCGATCCCCAGCAGCGTGCCCAGCGTCCCCAGCACCACCGCCTCGCCGACCACCAGGCGCACGATCTGCCACTGTGTGGCCCCCAGGGCCCGCAGCGTGGCGATCTGACGGGCCCGGCTGGCGACGTTGGCGGTCATGAGATTGCCCACGCCCAGGGCGGCGACCGCCAGCGACACCGCCGGGATGGAGGTGAACAGCAGCGTCGCCCGCCGCAGGTCGCGGTCGATCTGCTGCTTGAGGCGGCGCACCGAGGCGTACTGCTGGGACCGGGCTCCGGCCCTCTCGGCCAGGAGACGCATCACCAGCTCCTCGCGATAGGCGTGCCACCGCTCGGCCGGCGACATCCGGCCCCACTCGGCCGAAACGGTTCCGCCCAGCGCCTGCCGGAAGGACTCCAGGACCGTCCGCGACTCCGCCGGGGGCTCTGAGACGGGGCCCAGCACGCCGGCGGCCCGCAATTCCTCCCGGCGCTCGGGCATCAGCGGGGCCCAGCGCGCGAGCGTGGCGGCCCACGCTTTCCGATCGCCGCCGACGGGCGGTCGAGGAGCGTCAAACTCCGGCGGGTGGTCCGGCTCGGTCGCCGGCAGGTCGAAGTTCACCAGGAACAGCGTCACCTCATCCGGCACGCGAAAGTGCCGACGGGCGTCCTCGAACGTGCCCAGCACGACGTACACCGAGGCCGACACCAGCATCCCGCCGGCGTTGAAGTAGTTGGCCGCGATGTCCAGTGCTGGCGAGGTGACCACCCCGGCGATGCGGAAGTGCGACATGCGGAGGAACTGCCCCGCCGGCCGGATCGGCACCAGGTCCTTCTGGGGGTCGCCGAAGACGAAACCCTGGGCACGCATGAACTCCGGCGTCACCAGGATGTGCCCGCCCTGCTTGAGAAGCTCGACCGCCCGCTCCCTGTCGCCCTCGACGAACTCCAGCCGGGCGATGCGGAAGAACTCGTCCGGGTCCCCGACCACGAATCGCGAGATCGGGAAGTGGATGAAGCCGCGCCCCTGGACGGTGCAGCGGATGCTTTCGTTGACCAGGCAGCTGGCGGCGATGCCCGGCATGTGCCGGGCGCGGTCCGCGACCTCCCGCGAGGCCGGCGGCGAGACATAGACGAAGGCCTCGCAGAAGTCCCGCGGAAAGTCCCAGCCCGCGGCCAGCGAGCGGCTGTGCACCACCAGCGAGACGATCAGCGACAGCCCGACCATCAGCCCGCAGCAGATCGCCGCCGAGCGCCACGTCGCCCTTCCGACCTGGTCGCTCAGCAGCGGAGGCCGGACCCGCAGCACGCCGGCCGCCAGCCGCACCGCGACCGGTCCGACCAGCTGCACCAGCAGCGGCGTGACCAGGGCGTAACCGCAATACAGCAGCGTCACCGCCGCCAGCGACACCTGCGGCCGCACCAGCCACTCCCGCACCGACACGTGGTGCACCATCCAGCCGTGGCCCCAGATCATCGCCGCCCCGCAGGCCGCGCCGATCCAGCTCAGCAGCACCGGCGCCGGGCGGGACTGCGGTCGCGAGGCCGCCAGCGGCGAGACCCACATCGCCTGGACCATCGGCGACAGCGCCCCGGCCAGCGTGGTGGCCGCCCCGCCGGCCACGGCCAGTCCGATGCCCGGCAGGCTGACCGCGAAGTGTCCGATGTACTCCGGAGCCATCAGGACGCTGAGTTTGGCCAGCCCCAGGCCCACCGGAATGCCCAGCCCGATGCCCGCCAGCCCCAGCGGCACCGCCTCGGCCAGCACCAGCAGGGCCATCGCCGACCGCGTGACCCCCAGGCAGCGCAACATGCCCAGCTGTCCGATCCGCTCGACCATCCCCATGCTCAGCGTCGAGAGGATGATGAAGAAGGCGGTGAACAGGGCCACGCAGGAAACCAGCCAGAGCACGAACCCGGTCTGGCGCTCGGCGGCCTCCACCTGCCGCAACCGGGCCGCCGACGTGGTCACCAGGAAGCCCTGGGCGTGGGCGTCGACGATCCGCATGATCCGTGTCTGAGCCAGATACATCGCCCGCGCGGAGGTGTCGTTCAGGAGTATGTCGATCTTCGTCACCCGTTTCTGATCGCCGCCGCGGCCGTCGTAGCCGACCAGCTCCTGGAGCCCGTCGAGCATGACCACCACCACCGGCAGCTGCTGGCGGGCGACGCGGCGATGCTCCATGATTCCGACCACGGTGTAGGTTCGCGGACCACTCGCCGCACCGGCGGAAACGAGACTCGAAGGACGGAGCGTGAAGCGATCGCCGATGCTCAGGCCGCAGGATGCGGCCAGCTGCCGCTCGACGATCGCGGCGTCAGTGTCCCCGGGAACCAGCGCCCGACCCTCCAGCTGCTCCCTGGTGTAGTCGCGAAAGGCGTACTCGCTGTTCGGATCGATGCCGACGGCCTCGACCTCCAGTGCCTGCTCCGCCGGGGCTCCGGCCGGCCGAAGGATCATCTCGTGCTTGAGGCGGACGGTCACCGCCTTGATGTTGTCCACCGAGCGGACCTGATCGGCGATGACCTGGTAGACCGTGCCCTGGGCCCCGTAGACGCTCTCGACGGAGATGTGGCTGCGCCCGATCCAGAACCAGACCTGGTCGGCCAGCGCCAGCCGCACCGACTCATAGGCGCAGGTCACCCAGACCACCACGCCCACGCCCAGCGCGATCGCGCCCAGCGAAGCGGCGGTGCGGCCGGGCCTAGCCCGCCAGTTGCGCGTACTGAGCTGCAACCAGTGACGCATTGCCGGGTTCCACCTTGTCGATCGTGCCGACCACCCGCCCGTCCTTGAGCACATGGATGCGGTCCGCGTACGACGCGGCCGCGGCCTCGTGCGTCACCAGCAGGACGGTCTTGCCGTGGTTCCGGGCCAGCTGGCCGAGGAGCTGCCAGATCTCCGCCGCGTTCACCGAGTCCAGGTTGCCGGTGGGCTCGTCCGCCAGAATCAGCGCCGGGTCGTTCAGCAGCGCCCGGGCGATGGCCACCCGCTGCTGCTCGCCGCCGGACATGGCCTGCGGCCGGTGGCCGGCGCGGTGGGCGATGTGCACCAGATCCAGGATCCGGTCCACCCGCTCGGCGATCCGCGATGCCGGCACCCCGTCCACCAGCAGCGGCACGGCCACGTTCTCCCGGGCCGTCAGCGTCGGCAGGAGGTTGAAGGTCTGGAAGATGATGCCGATCCGCCGCCGCCGGAAGATCGTCCGCCGGCGGTCCGACATCCGGTTGATCTCGCGGCCCTCGACGATCACGCGGCCGCTATCGGGCAGATCCAGCCCGCCGGCCAGGTGCAGCAGCGTGCTCTTGCCCGAGCCGCTGGCCCCCATGATCGCCACCATCTGCCCGGCCTCGACGCTCAGCGAGACCCCCGCCAGGGCGTGAATGATCTCCTGCCCCAGCCGGAAGCGCTTGTGCAGGTCGTGCAGTTCCAGTACCGCCATGGGCTTCCCGCCGGGGCCGCGCCCCGTTGTGACCGCCGCGCCGGACCACTACACTGGGGCCCGGAGGCCCCGCCCGTGAGAATCGCGGTTACCGCGGATCTGCACTACAACATCGCCCGCAGCCGCCTGCCGACTCTGCGGCTGGCCGAGGAAGTCTGCGGGCTCCGCGCCGATGCCCTGTTGATCCTCGGTGACGTCGGCGGCCATGATCCGGCCATTGTAAGCGAGTGCCTCCGGCTTTTCGAAGGCTTCTCCGGCCAACGCTTCTTCGTCGCCGGCAACCACGAGCTGTGGACCGGCCCCGACGGCGACGCCCTCGACCGGCTCGAGCGCGAACTGCCCGACGCCGTCCGCCGGGCAGGCTTCCATCCCCTGGACGTCGAACCGGCGGTGATCGGGGGCGTCGGGCTGGCCGGTTCCGTCGGCTGGTACGACTACAGCTTCCGCGACCGGCGACTGGAGATTCCGCTGCGCTTCTACCGCGACAAGATCGCCCCCGGCGCCGCCGCCCGGACGCCGGGCTTCGAACACCTGCTGGCCGAAACCGCCGACGTGCCCCTCCAGGCCATGGAGATCGGCACCCGCTGGATGGACGGGGCCCATGTCCGCCTGCCGATGAGCGACGAGGCGTTCTGCCGCCGGTTGTGCGACCGGCTCGACCGCCACCTGGCCCAGCTCGCCGGGCAGTGCGACACCATCGTCGTCGGCCTGCACCACGTGCCCTTCGCCGAGCTGGTGCCCCCGCAGGAACGCCCCGGCTGGGCCTTCGCCAGCGCTTTTCTGGGCAGCGCCGCCCTGGGCGAGATCCTCCTGCGCCACCCGAAAGTCCGCCACGTTTTCTGCGGCCACACCCACGCCCCGGGCCGCGCCGTCCGGGGACATATTGTCTGCACCAGCGTCGCCTGCACCTACCTGGCCAAGCGCTACGAGCTGCTGGACCTCTAGGCCGCCGTTGTCCGGCCGCAGGCCCAAGTCGCCGCCGGTCCGCCCGACGGACGGGGTTCCTCGAGGAACCGGGACGCCATCAGGCGGCGGTATATTCCGCCAGCAGCCTGAGGTATGTGCGGTACGCGCCCAGCGAGACCGACGGAGGCGTCTGGTGATCGACGCTGGGAACGAATCCGCCTGATCGCATCAGCGGACGCAGACGCTCGAACTCCGCCCGCATGGCCGGCTCGCCCCGCTCCATCACCATCTTGTCGAAGTGCCCGATCATCCGCAGCCCGGGAAACCCCCGCCGCAGGGCCATTCCGTCCACGCCCGCCTGTCGCTCCAGCGGCAGAACGCCGTCCAGGCCCAGGTCCAGCAGCCACGGCACCATCGCGGTGACGTCCCCGTCGGTGTCCATGATCGCCATGATGCCCAGTTCGCGCACCAGCGGCAGGATCCGCCGGTAGTAAGGGGCGATGAAGGACTCGAACATCGACCGGCCGATCATCGGGCCGTGGTTGTAGGACATGTCCTCCGCGAAAGTCATGAACGTCGGCACGCAGACCCGAGATACCGCCTGCAGCAGGCGGAGGTTGTACGCGGCGAGGTCCTCGCAGATCAGATGGAGCAGCTCCGGCCGGTCGTAGAAGGCCAGCATGTGCCGCTCGGGGCCCATGAGCGTCCTCGGCAGCCAGAAAAAACCCTCCAGCGTGATCCAGACCACCGCTTCCCCGCGGCTTTGCCGCGCCGCCCAGGGCTCCAGGTCCGCGATGGCCGACTCGTGCGAAGGGTAGAGCCGCGGCCGCAGGGCCAGATAGTCGTCAACGCTCGACACATGTCCCATCACATGGTGCTGAGCCGCCTCGATCGTCGGATCCGTGGTGCTGAACCAGAACTGCCGGTACGGATCCAGGCCCAGGTGCACGGCGATGTCGAACGGGTCGGTGAGATTCGCCGGCAGCCCCTCCCGATACCATCGTTTCAGCGTCAGATCCCACCACATGGCCCACTCCCAGCGCGGCAGACGGTCCACGGGCTGGAAGCTCATGACCGCCCTGAAGCGTTCGACGTGGTTCATGGCGTCAGTCCTCACTCGGACGGGCGGCCGCGGAGACATCACCGTCTGGCCGCCTCCAGGGGCGCGATGTGCATCGCCAGCCGCACCTCCCCGGCCGGCTCGACCGGGGCGATACCCACCCGCAGGGGCCTGATTCCGCCCATGGCCTCCTCCTCGATGGGCTCGGTCCGCACACGCACCGGTCGACCCCCCGCCTCCAAGGTCACGCGCAGGCCCGCGGGTCCGTCGCGGAACTCCAGCGTTCCCTCGCCGGCCTGCTCGAAAACGCCGGCCGTGACCAGGGCCGTCTCGAAGTTCGAGGGAGCCTCGAAGGCCGCCTCGTCGATGACCGTCAGGCCGCCGGCGCCCTCCCGCGTGTAAACGAACGTCCGCCGCAGGCTCCGCAGCTTCGGCGCGTCGTAGGCGGCAGTCAGGTCCAGCACCAGCGTGTCGCGCGTGTCGGTGAATTCCGCGCGCACCACCTCGGCGCGGGCCTCGGCACCGGCGCGCTGCAGCCGGCCGTCGACCACCGGCACCGGGTGACCCCAGGAGTTCAGCAGACGGCTTTCGTAACGCTGCTCGCCGAAGGTCCGGGCGGTGTAGACCTCCCCGCCGGGGTCCAGCAGCACCGGCCGGCCGTCGACGACCACGACGAACGAGCCCACGTCGTTGTGGTTATGCAGTTCGGCGTTGTGCCCGCCCTTCAGGGCCACGCCCATGCGGCCGCCGGACCCCTCGGCCGGCCGGCCGATCAGCACGCCGGCCTGCTCGAACCAGCTCCGCAACGGCCGCCCGACCGTGCCTGCAGGCACCGACGCCGGTACGCCCGCCCCGGAGGAGGCAAAGGCGTAGATCATCGCCGCGGCCGGCGAGGTCGCGGTGGTCACCGGGTCGAAGGCTTCCAGTTCCGGCCGGCCCAGCCCGATGCGGCGCTGCAGCAGCTGCAGAATCAGGCGGCTCGGGGCTGCGCCCACCTGGCAGTCGGAAAACGCCGGGCACACGCCGTCCAGGATCTGGATCTCGACACCGTAACGCGCCGGCGGCCGCACCTTCTCTCCGGCCAGCAGGTCCATCCGGCCGGCGGTGGCCCGATACACCGTTTCGGCCAGCATGACGTAGTGCCCGAAGCCGTAATTCCAGTAGCCGACGCCCTCGCTGCAGTAACCGTCCGGCGTGAAGCCCTCCAGGAACCGCTGCGTGTTGACCTGAGCCGCGGCCACGAAGAAAGCCCGCCGATCGCGCTGGGGCACGAGAGCCAGGGCGGCCCCGACCACGCCCGCATGGCACACGGCGTTCCAGTTGTTCGTCGCCCGCATCCAGTAGGCTGCCGGCCGGCGGCCGAGCTCCATCTCGGTGAAGGGGTCCAGGACCCGCCGGCCGACCTGGTCCCGGATCAGCCCGCGAACCTCCTCGCCCAGCCGGTCCCCGAGCAGCCAGTCGGTCGTGGCCAGTTCCCAGCCCAGCAGGGCCGCCCGCAGATCAATGTCTGTGCTGTGGCCGTGGAAGTTGGCCAGCGACCGGTCGTGGGCGGGCAGCACCCAGGTCTTCTGCGCGGCAAACGCCCGGATGCACTCCCGGATCGCCGGCAGGAAACGCCCGGCGTACTCCGCGCATTCGGCCAGCACCAGATCCCGAAAACGCCGGTCGAGCTGGCCGGCGCGCTCCTGCCAGCGGCTGCGATTGCCGGTTTGCGAGAAATCAAGGTACAGGTCGTCGGGCAGGTCCGGCAGCGGCTCCTGCAGGTGTTTTTCGGCCCTGGCCACGGCCTCGCGGAACGCCCGGTGAGCCGCCAGAGGCTCCCACGCCTTTCGGTCCGCCGCGGGTCGGCCCAGCCCGGCCGGCGTCTCGTCCAACAGGCTGGCCACCGCCTCAAGCCGCTCGGCCGGCAAAGTCGCGATCTCCTGTCCGGCCGACAGGGCCGTCGCCAGGGCGAGCGAGAGCGGAATCAGCAGGCTGGTCTGCGGACGGGGCGGTCGAACGCGTCCGGTACGTGAAACGGATGGCATCGATGGACCTCCGCGGGGCCTGGAGGGGGGCGAGGTTCCGTGGCCTGGCGTCCCCCCGGACGGCATTGTGGGGGTCGGCGCTCCGCGCCGCAAGCCCGGCTGGGCCCGTCGGCAGGGTCTCGCCAGCCGGACCGACTGCGTTTATGCTGGCCCTTGGGGGAACGGTCGAGGTTCGACACAGCGGAGAACGATACATGAAGCTCACCGTCAACCGGATGGATGTCTGGGCGGCCGAAATCGAGGATCGCCCCGGGGCCCTGGCCGCCAGGCTCGCGATTCTGGCGGATGCCGGCTGCAATCTGGAATTCGTCATCGCCCGGCGCGAGCCGGGCCGGGCCGGCGGCGTGGTCTTCGTCACGCCGGTGCGCGGCACCGCGCAGCTCAAGGCCGCCCGGCAGGCCGGCTTTCAGAAGAGCAGCGGATTGCACTGCGTGCGCGTCGAAGGTTCCGACCGGCCGGGCATCGGCGCACGGATCACCCAGGCCCTGGCCGTCGAACACCTCAACCTCCGCGGCGTTTCGGCCGCCGCGATCGGCCGACGTTTCATCATGCACCTGGCGCTGGACGGGGCCGGCGACGCCCGCAAGGCTGTGCGAGTGCTTCGCTCGCTGGGCTGAGAGAATACCCCGTCGCCTGCGGCTCATCGGGCCAACACGTGGATGCGGTGGCCGCGCGTCCGCATCGGGGAGCCGCTGCCGTCGAAGTTCTCGTGGTGCGTCTTGATGATGGGACCAGCCTGATAAAGCGTAGAATCCGTCCACGAATCGGATGGCGGGTTCGATGGCCTTTTCATCCCCCGATTGGGGCGGATGCCCCTTCGGCCGGTGCGGGCGGGCCGCAAACTGGAGAAAGTGCGTCGAGGCGGTATGATGCGTCTGCCGGTCGGCCGGGCCCCGGCGGCCCGGGCCCCCGGCCCGGCAGAATCGGCGTGTTATATCCCGGCGATACCGATACCGCATGATCGCCCTGGTCAACACCAATCGAATGAGACCGGTCGTTGCTCCCCTGGGCCTGGACTACCTGGCCGGAGCCGCGCGGTCCGCCGGTCTGGAGGTCGAGATTCTCGACCTGTGCCTGACCGACGATCCGGAAGCTGCCGCCCGCCGCTTCTTCGCCCGCCTGGATCCGGAACTGGTGGGCCTGACCTTCCGCAATGTCGATGACTGCTTCTGGCCCAGCGGCCGGTCGTTCGTCGAGGAACTGGCCGGGACCGTGAGCCTCATCCGCACGCTGACCAACGCGCCGATCGTGCTGGGCGGCGTCGGGTTTTCCATCTTCGGCCGCCGGCTCGTGGACCGCGTCGGGGCCGACTTCGGCATCCGCGGCGACGGCGAGCAGGCCCTGATCGCCCTGGTCGGCGAGATCCGCGGAGGCAAGCACCTCGAGCGCGTTCCCGGGCTGTTGTGGCGCGACGCCGCCCGGGCCCTGGCCAACGAACCGGCCTGGCCCCGGGAACTCAACGTCCCGACCGCCCGCGACGCCATCGACAACTTGTCCTACTTCCGGCTGGGCGGACAGGCCGGCGTCGAGACCAAACGCGGCTGCCACCGCCACTGCATTTATTGCGCCGATCCGGTGGCCAAGGGCCCCACGGTGCGGCAGCGCGAGCCGGCCGAGGTCGCCGCCGAGGTCGAATCCCTGCTGCGGCAGGGGATCAACGTCCTGCACCTGTGCGACGGGGAGTTCAATATCCCCCGAGAGCACGCCCGCGAGGTCTGCGAGGCGCTGATCCGCCGCGGACTGGGGGAGCGGGTGCGCTGGTACGCCTACATGTCCGTGGTACCCTTCGACGCCGACCTCGCCGCGGCGATGCGCCGGGCCGGCTGCGTCGGCATCGACTTCACCGGCGACTCGGCCAGCGACCTGATGCTCGCCAGCTACCGCGAGGCCCACCGACGGGCGGATCTCGCCGCCGCCGTGGCGCTCTGCCGGAAAAACGGCATCGCGGTGATGATCGACCTCCTGCTGGGCGGCCCGGGCGAGACGCCCGACACGCTGGCCGACACCATCGCATTCGTGAAGAGCATCGCCCCCGACTGCGTGGGGGCGCCGCTGGGCGTCCGGGTCTATCCGAATACCCCGCTGGCCGGACTTCTGGCCGCCCGGGGACCGCTGGAAGACCTGCCGGGCATCCGGCGCGGCTACGACGGCCCCGTGGACCTCCTCCGGCCGACGTTCTACATCTCCGAACAGCTCGGGGAACGCCCGGCCGCCCTGGTCCGCGACCTGATCGCCGGCGACGAGCGCTTCTTCGGACCGGCCGACGGCGGCGTGCCCGGCGACGCGGACGAACCGCGGGACCACAACTACAGCGACAATATGGCCCTGGTTGAGGCCGTTCGCCACGGCGCCCGGGGGGCCTGGTGGGATATCCTGCGCGGGCTTCGGGCCAGGGCCTGACCCCTTCGCCGTCCCCGGCCGCGGGGCCTGACCATGGAGGAACCCGCATGCGACGCTGCCATGTTTCGCTTCCTGCGGCCCTGGCCGCCTTCTGCCTCGCCGCCGTCCCGCTGCCCGCCCAGCAGGCTCCCATCGGCCGACCCGAGGGCGAGACCGAAGAGCAGTACGCCGCCCGGATGGCCTGGTGGCGCGAGGCCAGATTCGGCCTGTTCATCCACTGGGGGCCCGTCAGCCTCAAAGGCACCGAGATCGGCTGGTCGCGCGGCGGCGAACGGCCGGGCCTCAAGGGCACCGGAGAGGTTCCCGTCGAGGAGTATGACAACCTCTACAAGCGCTTCAACCCCGTCCGCTTCGACGCCGACGAGTGGGTGCGGATCGCCCGCGACGCCGGGCAGAAGTACCTGGTCTTCACCAGCAAGCACCACGACGGCTTCGTCAACTTCGATACACAGCTCACGGATTACAAGATCACCAGCCCCGATTCGCCCTTCCGCCGCGACATCGTCGGCGAGCTGGCGGCGGCCTGCCGCCGGGGCGGCCTGCGTTTCGGGCTGTACTATTCCCCCCCCGACTGGCACCATCCCGACTTCCGCCGCGCCGGCCATCAGCGCTACCTCGAGTACTTCCACGGCCAGCTCCGCGAGCTGTGCACCAACTACGGCAAGATCGACATCATCTGGTTCGACGGCCTGGACTGCACCGCCGAGGAGCTTGACAGCGTCAACCTCCTGGCCATGATCCGCCGGCTTCAGCCCGGCGTGATCATCAACAACCGCGCCGGCCTGCCGGCCGACCACGACACGCCTGAGCAGACCATCGGCGGTTTCCGCGACACCCGCCCCTGGGAATCCTGCATGACCATCTGCAGACAGTGGGCCTGGAAACCCGACGACGAGATGAAGTCCCTGCGCCAGTGCCTCCAGACGCTGGTCCGCGTGGCCGGGGGCGACGGCAACCTGCTGTTCAACGTGGGCCCGACGCCCGAGGGCGAGATCGAAGGCCGCCAGGCCGAACGGCTCCGCGAGATGGGCTGCTGGCTGCAGCGCTACGGCCGGTCGATCTACGGTACCCGGGGCGGACCGTACTGCTGGACCGCGCCCGGCCCGGCGCCGGTCGTCAGTACCCGGCGCGACCGCACCGTCTGGCTTCACGTGCTGGAATGGCCCGCCGAGGGCGACCTGGTACTGCCGCCCCTGCCGGCCGCCGTCGCCTCCGCCCGCCTGATGACCGGCGGCTGGTGCGAGGTGAAACAGACTCCGGAAGCCTGGACGGTCGTCGTGCCCCGCGGACACCGCCAGGAAATCGACACCATCGTGGAACTGCAGCTGGATACCCTGGCCGACGGCATCCGCCCGGTGAAGCTCGGCTCCCCTTCGCTGGCCACGGGCGCCGTCGCCTCGGCCTCCAACGTTTTCGCCGGCATGCCTGATTTCGGCCCCGACATGGCGGTCGATGACGACATCAACACCCGCTGGGCGACCGACGCGGGCACCAGTGAGGCCGAACTCGTGATCGACCTGGGCGAGCCGAAGACCGTCGGCCGGGCGGTCATCATCGAGGCCATTCCGGGGCGCGTCAGGCGCTTCAGACTGCAGACCCGTGGCGATGGCGACTGGCAGACGGTGCATACCGGCGAAGGACTGGGACACCACGCCGAGATCCGCTTTGAGCCCGTCCAGGCCCGGCACGTGCGCCTCAGGATTCTCCAGGCGTCCGAGGGCCCGACGATATCGGAGTTCCAGCTGTTCGAGCGCTGATCGCCCCCTCCAGGGCGACCGGACGCGGCTTGGCGAACGGAATCGCCACCCTCCCCCTCAGGAGGGGTGACCTGAAATGAGCACCGATTCTTCACCCCCACGTGCCACCACACGCGACATCGCCGAGCGGCTCGGCCTGTCGCGCACCACGGTCTGCATCGTCCTCCGCGGCGAAGCCGAGAAGCGCCACATCTCCCCCGTCACCGCCCGCCGGGTGCTGGACGCCGCCCGGGAGCTCAACTACGTCCCCAACAGCTGGGCCCGCAACCTCCAAAAGCAGAAAAGGACACCCACCAAAAGCAGAAAACAAAAGCAGAAAAGGACACCCATATACCGCAGAGGTTAGAATCGCCGAGCATCGGGCCGGAGGCTAAAGTAAAGGACACCCAAGGCTAAAGTAAAGGACACCCATACATCTGCCCCAGCTGTGGCGGGGAATCGTCCCGGCGGCGGCAAGAGTAAGGAGGGGCTCGCGCCGTCGCGTCCTGTCCCGCGTCCTGGGAGGGACGCGCTCCGTCGCGTCCGCATCTGCCTGCGCACAGAAGCGTCGCTTGCCTGCTGACGGCCTTCTTCACGCCTGTTTTCGCGGCCCCGACGGAGCGGCGCCCTGCGAGAGACGGGGCCTGCAGGGGAGGGCCCCTGCAACACCGCCTTGACGGTCTGCCGTCGCCGAATATAGTGGCATTCAATATGGAGGTCTGCCGGAGGTCGGGGGCCGGAAACGGGGCCCTGCAGATTGCAGCCGCAGGCTTCCGTCAGGTGCATAAGGGACGACCGGACGGCATGAAACCCACGACGCGCACGACGGAGTGAAGCGGCGGCTCGACGTTGTTGTCGAGACCCGTCTCGTGCGCCGGCGGCGGTTCCGTGCCGTTCTTGCTTCAGGGACCCGGGGGTGTTCAGCCGGCCGGCCCCCGGCCGCGGGAGTGGATCATCATGCCCCAGGTGACGCTGCCGGACGGCAGGCAGATCGAAGTGCCGCACGGTGCCACGGTGGCGGACGTGGCCGCAAGGATCGGACCACGCCTGGCCCAGGCGGCCATCGCCGGCAAGGTCGACGGCCGCATCGTCGATCTGACGCACGTTCTGGAGGGCGACTGCCGGTTGGAGATCCTCACCCCATCGGCCGACAACGCCGACAGCCTGTACGTCATGCGACACAGTTGTGCCCACGTCATGGCCGAGGCCATCTGCCGGCTGTTTCCCCAAACCAAACTGGTCTACGGCCCGCCGGTCGAGAACGGCTTCTACTACGACATCGACCTGGACGAGCCGCTGACGCCCGAGCATTTCCCGGCCATCGAGGCGGCCATGGCCGAGATCGTCCGCGAGGATCGACCCTTCACCCGCTGCCAGATGAACCGCGAGGAGGGCATGGCCCGTCTCAGGCGCGAGGGCAACCGCTACAAGATCGATAACGCCGAGCGGGCCGAGGGACCGCTGAGCTTCTATGTCACCGGCACCCGGCCGGGCCGGGATTTCGAGGATCTGTGCCGCGGGCCGCATGTGCCCAGCACCGGCCGGGTCGGAGCGTTCAAGCTCATGCAGGTCAGCGGGGCTTACTACCGCGGCGACCAGCGCGAGAAGCAGCTGCAGCGCGTCTACGGCACCGCCTGGCCGACGCGCAAGGAGCTCAAGGCGTACCTGAGCCGGCTGGAAGAGGCCAGACGGCGCGACCATCGCGAGCTCGGGCGGCAGCTGGGGCTCTTCGTCATCGACCCGCTGGTCGGCGGCGGACTGGTGTTGTGGAAGCCCAAAGGGGCGGTGGTGCGCCACGAGCTCGAGAAGCTCATGCGCGAGCTGCTCATCGGCGCCGGCTACAGCATGGTCTACACGCCGCAGATCGGACGGCTGGACCTTTACCGCACCAGCGGCCACTTCCCCTACTACAAGGACGCCCAGTTCCCGCCGCTGTACGAGGGCGACATCGCCCGGCTGCTCAACGACCTCTGGGAAGCGGTCCGGGCCCGGGGCGACGCCGACGGCCCCAGCCCGCAGGAGCATCGCCTGCTGGAGGAAATCCGCAAAACCGATCCGGCGGTGCACGAGCGGCTGATGGCCCGGTGGCAACCCGCCGCCGGCCGGGCCTCGGCCAACCAGCAGGCCGTGCGCGAACTGCTGGTCGAACACGACGGATACCTCCTGCGGCCCATGAACTGCCCGCACCATATCCGCATTTACGCCTCCGAGCCGCGCAGCTACCGCGACCTGCCGCTGCGGCTGGCGGAGTTCGGCACCGTCTATCGCATGGAGCAGAGCGGCGAGCTGTCGGGCATGACCAGGGTCCGCGGGTTCACCCAGGACGACGCCCACCTTTTCTGCCGCCCCGACCAGTTGCTCGAGGAGATCACCGGTTGCGTCAATCTGACGCGCAAGGTTCTGGATCTGCTGAAGTTGACAGATTACCGGGTCCGCATCGGCCTGCGGGATCCGGCCAGCGACAAGTACGTCGGCAGCCCGGAGAACTGGCGTCTGGCCGAGGACGCGGTCCGCCAGGCGGTGCGTTCCAGCGGCATGGCCTGTACCGAGGAGCTCGGCGAAGCGGCCTTCTACGGGCCCAAGATCGATTTCGTGGTCAAGGACTGCATCGGCCGGGACTGGCAGCTGGGGACCGTTCAGGTGGACTATAACCTGCCGGAAAGATTCGACTTAAGTTACATCGGATCGGACAACGCGCCCCACCGTCCGGTGATGATCCACCGGGCGCCGTTCGGCAGCCTGGAGCGCTTCGTGGCCATCCTGATCGAACATTTTGCCGGCGCTTTCCCCTTGTGGCTGGCCCCCGTACAGGTGGTGGTGGCCTCGGTGAGCGAGAAGAGCGCCGATTACGCCCATAAAGTGTGCAACCTCCTTTTAGAAAAAGGCTTGCGTGTTGAAGTGGACGTTTCGCCCGACAGGATCGGCCCCAAGAAGCACGCCGCCCGTCAGCAGCGGGTGCCCTACATCCTGGTTGTCGGAGAGAAGGAGGCCGCCGAGGGCACGGTCAACGTCAACGATCGGTCGGGCAAGGGCTTGGGGACGGTCCGGCTGGAGGATTTCGCGGCCCGCTGTCTGGACGAAGTCGGGCGAAGGGTAGTTGAAAGCGCGCCGTCGGCTGAGGCATAATCGCGGGGTAGTCAGGCCGCATGGACGGAGAGCGATCGGACCGCGTACAGTCCGATACGTCCGGCGGAGGTTGATAAGACTATCAGGAGGCAGCCATCGCACAGTCACTTCGTTGCAACGAGCAGATCCGGCTATCCCCGGTTCGCCTGATCGACGAGAACAACCAGCAGATCGGGATCGTGCCGACCGACGAGGCGTTGAACCGCGCCCGGGCGGTGGGCATGGACCTGGTGGAGATCGCTCCTGCCGAGCGCCCCCCGGTCTGCCGGATCATGGACTACGGCAAGTTCAAGTATGCCCAACGCAAGAAGCGGCAGAAGCACCACGAGCAGAAGCTCAAGGAAGTCCGGCTTCACCCCAAGATCGGCGACCACGACCGCCAGCGTCTGGTCAACCGCGCGGTGGAGTTCCTCGAGAGCGGGGACAAGGTCCAGTTCACCATGATCTACCGCGGGCGGGAGAGGTTTCACCAGGATCTGGGCTTGCAGATCGTCAACGAGATTCTGGAGTTCCTGGGTGAGAGGGCCAGGATCGAACGTCCGCCCCGGCACGAGGGCAAACGCCTGATCACTATCGTGGCCCCGGCGAAGAAGTAGCGTGCCAATTGTCGCGGGGACCCGGGCCGAGAAGTCCCGCATCCGGAGGGGACCTTCGGTCGCCGCGGCCGGCCAGCGCGTCTAGAATCGGCTTTGATTCCCGCCATCGGGCGGGTTTTCGTGAACTCCCCGGGGCGTGGAAGGCCCCTGCCACGGTTGAGGACGCTCGCAGCATGCCTGACCTGATCGCACCGCACGGCGGCCTGGAGAGGCCGGTCAACCGCACCGTCCCCGAGGAACGGCGCCGCGAATTCATCGCCGAGGCCGCCGAGCTGCCGGCCTTTCCGGTCAGCGAGGCGGACCAGTCCAGCGTGTACCGCATCGGAGACGGGGCCTTGAGCCCGCTGACCGGTCCGATGGTCAAGGCGGTCTACGACCAGGTGCTGCGTGAGATGGTCATCACCGTCGGCGGGCGGCGGTATGCCTGGTCGATCCCGATCGCGCTGCCGGCGACGGCCGAGACCGCCGGTCGGCTGAAGCCGGGTCGGCGGGCCCGGCTGGTCAATGCCTCCGGCCAGACGATCGCCGTGCTGCGGGTGGAGGACATCTACCCCTGGGACAAGGCGGCCTACATCGAGGGCGTCTACCAGACGCGTCGCACGGATCACCCCGGCGGGCGGATGGTGATGAACGACCCCGGCGAGTTTCTGGTCGGCGGCGAACTGGAGGTGCTGCCGCAACCGAAGCACCCCGAGTACGGTCGATTCGTTTTGACGCCGGAGCAGACGCGCGGGTTGTTTCGCGAGAAGGGCTGGGAGCGCGTGGTGGCCTTCCAGACGCGCAATCCGCTGCACCGGGCCCACGAGTACGCGCTGGTATACGGCGCGGAGCTTCTCACCCGTCAGGGTTTCCGCACCGCGGTGGTGCTGAATCCGCTGATCGGGGAGACGAAATCCGACGACGTGGACGCGGTCGCGCGGATGCGGACCTACCGGGCGCTGCTGGAGAAGCGCGAGCTGGGGCAGGGCGACAAGGACGAGGCCCTGTGGGCGAAGGTCGGCTACGACATCAACGACGTGGCCCTGCTGCTGGGCCTGGACATCCGCATGTTCTACGCCGGGCCGAAAGAGGCGGTGATGCACGCCATCTACCGCCAGAACTTCGGCTTCACCGACATCATCATCGGGCGCAAACACGCCGACGCCCCCTACGACGACGGCACGGACATCTGGGATCCGCTGGCGGCGCAGCGCATTTTCGACGATCTGCCGGGCGAGCTGCTGATCCGCCCGTTGAAGGTCGGCTTTGCGGCCTATTACGAGGAGCTCGGACGGGTCGCGCTGGTGGACGAGTGCGCGCCGAAGGGCTACAAGCCGATCCCGATCAGTGGGCGGGACGTGCGCGAGGCGCTGGCGGCCGGGCGGCTGCCGGACCCCCGGGTGATGCGCGAATCGACGGCCCGCATCCTGATCGAGGCGATGCGGGGAAGATGATCGAGCCGGTGATCGAGAGCGTGCGTTCGTTGGTCACGGCGGCCATCGACGCGATCGAGGCATCGCAGTCTCCGCTGCTGGTCGGGCACGTCAATCCCGACGTGGATGCCGTCGGTTCGATGCAGGCCCTGGCCCGCGCGGGGCCGGGGGGGCGTGCGGCGGCGGTCCTGCCGACGACCGAACTGAACCCCAAGGTGCGTTTCCTGCTGGAGCTGGCCGGCGGCGTGCGGCTGGCGGACGCGGAGCGGATCGCGGCCGGCGACCTGGTCGTGGTGCTGGACACGGCGGGAGTCAACCGGGTGGGCATTGAGGGCGGCTGGGAAGCCGTGGCCGGTCGTACGATCGTCAACATCGATCATCACGTCACCAACACCGGATTCGGACACATCAACTGGGTCGACAGCGGCGCCGGCAGCACCAGCGAGCTCGTCGACCGCCTGATCCGAACGGCCGGCTGGGTGCTGGACCGCCCCGCGGCCTCGTTGCTGTACGCCGGCATGTACGCGGACACCGCCGCGTTCTCGCTGCCGGGGGCCGGCGCGGAATCATTCGAGACCGCCGCCCGGCTGATCCGCTCGGGGGCGGATCCCGCCCTGATCGGCCAGCGGCTGTTACGGTCCCATCGTGCCGAGGATTTCAACCTGCTGCGGGCGGTCTATCGCAACACGCGGCTCACCGAGGACGGCCTGATCGCCTACTGTGTGCTGTCGCACGAGGAGATCGCCGCCGCGGGGTGTTCGCCGGCGGACATCGACGACCAGGTTTCCGTGCCCCGCTCCCTCTCGGGCATCCGCATGGCGGTGCTGTTCTCGGAGGCCGAGCCGGGGGTTGTCCGGATCAACCTGCGGGGCGAGGGCGGCACGTCGGTTTTGGGGCTGGCGGAGCATTTCGGCGGCGGCGGACATCCGTATTCGGCCGGGGTCCGGATCCGGGGCCCGCTGGACGAGGTGGTTCGCCGGGTCATGGCCCGGGCCCGGGGTTACCTGGCCGCGTCCTGACCGCCGGCGGCATTTCCGAACGGCCGGCATGGCGGAATCCGTGCCGCATCCTATACTGTTGTGTACATTTTTTCGGGGCGTGGACCTTGCCCGGCAGGGGCCCCTGGAGGCTTGTCTTGGGTCTCCGCGAGAACCTCTGGACGGACCAGCTGTCGCAACTGCCGATCCAACCGGCACCGCGTGTGTCGTCCGGCGATTCGATCCGCCGGACCGTCGAGGCGATGCGGGAAGCCCGGGCCGGCTGCGCCCTGGTTTTTGACGGGCCGGAACTGGCGGGCATCTTCTCCGAACGCGATCTGGTCAAACGGGTGCTGGCCTCGGAGGTCGACTTCGACCGGCCGGTGAGTCTGGTCATGACCGCCCACCCGATCACCGCACGTTCCTCGGATTCAATCGGCCGGGCGATCCGGACGATGGTTCAGGGTCATCTCCGCCACCTGCCGGTCCGGGACGACCGCGGCCGGATCCTGGGGGTGGTGTCGGTTAAGCACATCGCCGGTTACTTGGCCGATCATTTCCCCGCGACGGTCTACACGCTGCCGCCGGATTCCAGGCAGGCCCAGGCCTCGCGGGAGGGGGCGTAGGCGACGCCGGAAGGTGCGGCGGCAGTACAGGAAAGACTCCGCGATGACTCAGGTGACCGATCAGAAGGTGATCCACAAGCCCATCGAGGATCTTCGCCGCGCCATCGTGCGTTTCGCCGGGGACTCCGGCGACGGCATGCAGCTGGTGGGCACGCAGTTCACGAATGCCACCGCGGTGCTGGGCAACGATCTGGCGACGCTGCCGGACTTTCCCGCCGAGATCCGGGCTCCGGCCGGCACGCTGGCGGGCGTGTCGGGCTTCCAGATCAACTTCGCCAGCGACGAGATCCACACCCCGGGGGACACGATTCAGACGCTGGTGGCGATGAACCCGGCGGCCCTGAAGGTGAATCTGCCGGACCTGGAGCAGGGCGGGCACCTGATCATCAACACCGACGCGTTCACCGCACCGAACCTCAAGCTCGCCGGCTACGCCTCCAACCCGCTGGACGACGGGGGCCTGGCCGGCTTTCACGTCCATCCGGTTCCGATGACGAAGCTGACGCTGGAGGCGGTGAAGGAAACCGGCCTGAAGCACAAGGACGCGGAGCGCTGCAAGAACTTCTTCGCGCTGGGGCTGGCCTACTGGCTGTACGATCGTCCGCTGGAGCCGACGCTGAAGTGGATGGACGCCAAGTTCGGGCAGCGCCCGGAGCTGCGCAAGGCCAACGAGCTGGCCCTGCGGGCGGGCTACAACTACGGCAACACTACCGAGGTCTTCCAGGTCCACTACCGGGTCCGGCCCGCGCGCCAGGAACCGGGCATCTACCGCAAGGTCCGAGGCAATGACGCCACCGCTCTGGGGCTGATGGCCGCCGCCTGGAAGGCCGGCAAGCAGCTGTTCTACGCCAGCTACCCGATCACGCCGGCCAGCGACATCCTGCACGAGCTGGCCAGGCACAAGAACTTCGGGGTGCGGGTTTTCCAGGCCGAGGACGAGATCGCGGCGATCTGCGCCGCGATCGGAGCGGCCTACGGCGGCGCGTTCGCGGCCACGGGTACCAGCGGGCCGGGCATGGCGCTGAAGACCGAGGGTCTGGGCCTGGCGGTGATGCTGGAGCTGCCGCTGGTGGTGATCAACGTGCAGCGCGGCGGCCCGAGCACGGGCCTGCCGACCAAGACCGAGCAGGCGGACCTGTTCCAGGCGGTGATGGGCCGCAACGGCGAGTGCCCGGTACCGGTGCTCGCCGCCCGATCGCCCTCCGACTGCTTCGATACGGCTTTCGAGGCCTTCCGGATCGCGGTGCGGTACATGACCCCGGTGATCATGCTCTCAGACGGCTACCTGGCCAACGGCTCGGAGCCCTGGCGCGTGCCGCGGCTGGAGGACCTGCCGGCCATCGAGGTTCGACACGATTATCCGGCCGAGGGTTTCCAGCCGTATATGCGTAACGAGCGGCTGGCCCGCCCCTGGGCGATTCCCGGAACCAGGGGACTGGCCCACCGCATCGGGGGACTGGAAAAGGAGGACGTGACCGGCAAGGTGTCCTACGATCCGGAGAACCACCAGAGGATGGTGGACCTGCGGGCCCGCAAGGTCGCCGGGATCGTGGAGATGATCCCGGACCAGGAGGTCCTGGGCGATCCGGAAGGCGAGCTGCTGGTGGTCAGCTGGGGCGGCACCTACGGGTCGGTGCGCACGGCCGTGGAGCAGGTCCGCCAGCTGGGGGAAAGCGTGTCCCACGCCCACCTGCGACATCTGCACCCGATGCCGGCGAACCTGGGGGACGTGTTGCGGCGCTTCAGGCGCGTGCTGGTGCCGGAGCTGAACCTCGGCCAGCTGTGCACGCTGCTGCGGGCCCGGTACCTGGTCGACGCTCGGCCCTTCGGGAAGGTCAAGGGCAAGCCGTTCAACGTGGCCGAGCTGGTCGAACGCATCGACCGGGCACTGAAGGGAGTGGAGTGAGCCATGAGCGCTACCGCGACCCTGCCGGTGGTCAACCTGCAGCCCAAGGATTACGCCAGCGACGCCGAGGTGCGCTGGTGCCCGGGGTGCGGCGACTACTCGATCCTCGCCCAGCTCAAGAAGGTGCTCAGCACACTGGGACGCGACCCGGACCGGACGGTGTTCATTTCCGGGATCGGCTGCTCGAGCCGCCTGCCGTACTACCTGGCGACCTACGGGGTGCATGGGATTCACGGCCGGGCGCCGGCGATCGCCTCGGGGCTGCGGCTGGTGCGCCAAGACCTGGAGATCTGGGTGATCACCGGCGACGGCGACGGGCTGTCGATCGGCGGCAACCATCTGCTGCACGCCATCCGGCGGAACCTCAACATCAAGATCCTGATGTTCAACAACCGGATCTACGGACTGACCAAGGGGCAGGTCTCGCCGACCTCGGAGATCAACAAGAAGACCGTCTCCACGCCGTACGGGTCGGTGGGAGCGATGATCAGCCCGTGCTCGTTCGCCCTCGGCTGCGAGGCGACTTTCGTGGCCCGCAGCGTGGACATGATCCCCAACCACCTGCAGTACGTGCTGGAGCGGGCGGCCCGGCACGAGGGGGTGGCGTTCGTGGAGATCTACCAGAACTGCAACATCTTCAACGACGGGGCGTTCCAGCACGCCACCGACCGCGAGATCCGCGACGACAACCTCATCGAGCTGTCGCACGGCAAGGCCCTGATCTTCGGCCGCAACCAGGACCGGGGCATCCGGCTGGGCAGCGGCTATCGGCCGGAGGTGGTGCGCTTCGGCGAGAACGGCGTGAGCATCTACGATCTGCTGATCCACGACGAGCGGGCCCCGGCGCCGGCCCTGGCGTTCCTGCTGAGCCGGCTGCAGCACCCGGAATACCCCGAGCCGATCGGCGTGTTCCGCGACGTGCAGGCCCCGATCTACGACCGGCTGATCAACGAGCAGATCGACCGGCTCACCGCCGAGAAGGGGCCGGGCGACCTGCAGAAGCTGATGTACGGCCCGGAGACCTGGGAAGTCCGGGCCGGCGAGGAACCGGTGTTTCACGGCTGACCGCCGCGCCCCGAGCGGCGCGGCCGACGAGGATGATCATGCGTTGTCCCTCCTGCGGTTTCGAGAACCTGGCCGGGGCCGACTGCTGCGAGGGCTGCAGGCAGCCCTTGGCCGGCGAGGAGCCCGCCGGCCCCGAAGACGGCCTGGAGCGGGACCTCCGCACCGACCCGGTGTCCCTGCTTGCTCCGGCGCGGCCGATCACCGTCTCGCCCAACGACACTTTGGGCGACGTGGTGCAACTGCTGGCCGAGCGCGGCATCGGCTGTGCGCTGGTGACCTGGTGCGACGCGCTGGTGGGCATCTTCACCGAGCGCGATGTGCTGATGAAGATCGGCGACCGCTACGCGGCCATGAAAGACACGCCGGTGCGGCACTTCATGACCCCGATGCCGGAGGCTCTGAAAAGCGAGGACAGCATCGCGTTCGCTCTCAATCGCATGGCCGTCGGCGGCTTTCGCCACGTCCCCATCGAAAAGGACGAGCGCCCCACGGGCATCATCAGTGTGCGCGACGTGCTGGGTTACCTCGCCCGCCACTTCCCCGAGCTGCTGGCCGGCCGGGGCTGAAACGGCCCTTCCATCCCCGGGCAGCGGATCGCCACGCTGCCCCGGTCAATCGCGGTAGATCTCGTAGGTGCGGGCCTCGCCGGTGGCCGGCCGCCGGAGCTCGACGGTGATGACTCCGTCGGCGTCGCAGCGGTAGATCTCGCAGACCGGCTGATCCGCGAACCGGTCTGTACTGACGATTTCCTCGCGGCTGGCCGGAGCGGTCAACGGCAGCGCCGGGTCGTATGGAAACAGCACGTCCGACCAGCTGCGCACGCCGTCGGCGGGCATGCCGTTGTCGTCCAGGCCGACGCACTCCAGGTACTTCAGATGGCCGATGTTATGCCGCGGATAGTACCAGGCCACGCGCTCCAGCGGAGGCTCGCCGCGCCGCGGGACCGGCGTGCCGGCCGAGAAGACGGTGTCGAACATCTCCGCCCGTCCGTGGTCCCGCAGCCGGATCAGACCGAAGTGGCGGGCGAACACGTCGCGGTAACCGACACGCTCCGTCGAGCAGATTGCCGCTCCCATGGCCACCGAGGTGAAGGGCTTGTCGGTCAGCACCACCCGGCATTCGGGGAAGGCGGCGGAGACCATCTCGGCCACCAGCGGCAGACGGGCGGAGCCTCCCACCAGATAGATGGTCAGGCCCGGGCCCGGCGCGACCCGGGGCTGGCGTCCGGCAGCCTGGGCGATGACCCGGCCGAGGGTGGCGATCGCCGGCTGCAGCAGCGGGCGGATGCGGTCCGCGTAGGCCGCCGGTCGGATCGTGACTGGCGGGCGCTCCAGGCCGAAGTCCCTCGGATTGAGGAACAGAGAACGCACCGTGCCGGAGGCGATGGCCTCCTTCTGGGCCCGGGCCTGGCGCAGGAGGGCGTAGCGGGTCAGCGGTCCGAGGTCCTCGATCGCGCCGCCCATGGCCGACAGAAACATTTCCAGAAGCACGCGGTCGAAATCGTCTCCGCCGAGATCCTCGATGCCGGATGCGGCCAGCACTTCGAAGTGGTCGTCCTCGATCCACACGACGGAGGCGTCGAACGTTCCGCCGCCGAGATCGAACACCGCGACGGCCTGCGGGCCGCCGAGGGCCTTGCCGCCGCGGCCGGCGGTCAGGCAGTCGGCCAGTTCGATCGCCGAGGCCGTCGGCTCATTGAGCGTGTCGATGACCACGAAGCCGGCTTTTCGGAAGGACCGGCGGGTGATGTGCCGCTGGGCGCCGTTGGCGTTGGCCGGCCAGGTCACCACCGCCTCCAGCGGCTCGCCGGCCGGGAGCCGCTGATTCTGGCAGATCGACTCGGCCAGGGCCCGGAGGAAGCCGGTCAGTTCGTCGGCCAGGTCGTAGGGCAGCTCGGCGGTCTCTTCCCGGCCGTCCGCGCCAGGCACGATCGCCTGCACACGCCGCCCTTCGGCGTAGTTGCGCAGCTGGCGCTTCAGCGACGGCACGAACACGTGGTCGGGGTCGGGGCCCAGCTGGCCGAATCGCCGCTCGGCTTCCAGACCATACCATCGCCGACCGCTGGAGCGGTGGATCAGGATGGACGAGGGGAAAACCTCCTGCACGATGGTGCCTGCGCCGGTCTTCACCGCGTGGTGGACCACGGAGAAGATGCCCCGGTCGTGCATCATCGCGACGGTGTTGGTGGTGCCGAAGTCGATGCCCAGCCTGGCCATCGCCTCACCTCCGGTTGACCCGAACGCGGGCAGGCACGACCACCTTGCCGCGAGCCGTCCTGAAGCCCGGCCCCAGCATCTCGGCCACTACGCCGGTCGGCAGATCCGCGCGGCAGGATTCGCCGACCGCCAGGTGGATCAGCGGATCGAAGCTCTCGCCGACGCGGGCATCGTAAGCCTGCACCTCCGCCGCGGCCAGAACCTGGTCCAGGGCCGCCTGCCAGCGTTGCAGGCATTCCAGCTCGGGGCTGCCCCAGTCGTCCGCTCCGGCGGATCCGGCAGGAGGCGTGCAGGCCGCGGATTGCTCGGCGCGGTCGGCGATCTCGTTGCGCAGCTGAATCAGTGGAGGCAGCATCTCGGTCAGACGCTCGTCGACCACCTCGCTGACCAGCCGCTGGAATGTGGCGGTGGCCCGGTCGATGGGCTTGGTCCGCACGACGGCTTCGTGGGGACCGCGGTGGGCGACGGCCAGCTCCGTGAAGGTGGCCATCGCCGCGGTCATCTGGCGGTTCAGCGAGTCCAGCAGGGTGTTGATGTCCTGCTCGGCACGGGCCAGGAGATCCGCGGGCCGGGGTTGGACGGGCTCCGGGGGCGGGGAAACGCGCGGCTCGACGGTCCGGCGTGCCGGCCTGGCCGGGCCCGGCTTCGCCGAATTCCTCAGCCGGGCGGCAGTGCGGGCTTTCGGGACCGGGGTTTTCTTCGACTCTCGCCGGGTTGTGACGGCGGCTTTTCGGGGCATGACAGATCTCCCGTGCTTCAGGCAGGCTGCATGTGGCCGCGATGCCCCGGCCTGGCTTGTCCGCGCCCGGCCAGACCGAGCTGCGCGCCGGGCTCATTATAAGCCTCCGCCCCGGGATGTGCAGCAAAAAACGCCGGCGTCCCCGCGACACCTGGCCGGGCGGGTGCACCGCCCGGTGTTGCCCCACGGGGCTCGTCGACCTCCGCGGCTTGCCCGTCCGACCGGGCGGTTCGAACCCTGGAGTCAAGGGCTCGGAATGGCGGGCCGGGCCCCGGCATCCGGGCGACGCCGGCTGCGGATCATCCGGGACCACCGAGCGGAGGCTTCCGTGAGCCCTCCGCCGGCGCGATCGGGGCCACAGGCCGGTCGGGGCTACCGGCCGGTCCCGCAGGCTGCGAGAACGAGTTCGGCTTCACGCTCCCCGTCGCCGTCCAGTTCCATTCTCAGCAACCCGAAAACCGGCGCCTCCTGGCTGACCCAGGTGCGGCGCACGTAGCCGACCTCCTCGTCGGTCCAGCGATCCTCGTACAGGATGGCTTCCCACGTCCGCCCGGCCGCCTCGATTCGCGCGGGGGTGGCGAACCGGACGCAGGACCGCTTCGCGCCGGGCCCGGCCAGCGGGTCGGCGTCGCGACGGTCCTCGCGCACCGCCGCTAGTCCCAGGAGGCTTCCTTCCGCTTCGATCGTCACCTGGGTGGAGACCGTCTCGGTCCCGGCGCGGATGATGTCGTACCGCAGCCTCCGGCCGCTGAGTGCTGTATATTCGGCCCACTCGCCGGCGGCGGCATCGGCCAGCGGCAGAAACACCGGCACGTCTCCGCCGGCCTGCGGTGCCTCCGAACGGTCCGGCGCCCCCGGAGGCGAGCCGTCGGCGGGCGCCGGCGGCGATGACGCCGCGCCGGCCCGGGCCGGGCCTGCGGCGAAGCGACCGGCCTGCAGCGACAAGGGCCCCGCCCCGGGAGGCTCAGCCGAGCCGCTGTCGGGATGGTCGCCGCTATCCCCGGAAAAAGCCTGCAGCCCGGCGGACGCTCCGCCGTCAGACTGGGCGGCCTGGCGATCGTCGCAACCGGCCAGGACGACGCAGCCGACCGGCAGGGCGAGCACAAGCGCGAGGATGACCGGCGCCGGACCGGTGCCGTGATGGTCCAGGGCCGCACGCATGACCGCATCCACCTCCCGTTGTCCGCGAAATCAGGTTCTCGACAACCGTCCGCCGGCGTCGGCCGACGCTTGCGGCCGACCGCGAACCCGCCCGCGCGACCTGGGCGCGCCCTTCGCCGCCGACACGGACGCCCGGACCGCGACCGCGCGGCACGGCCGCCGCAGATTCCTCCGCCGAGCGCCTTTCCGGAGCAGTATTGCCCGAAAGTGCCCGTTTGGCTAACATGAGCGGTGGCCAGGTGCTGTCCCCGCGGCCTGCTCCGCGGGGACGGCCCTGCGGCCCACACGGCGGCGTAGCTCAGTTGGTGAGAGCGTGGGATTCATAACCCCAAGGTCACTGGTTCGAGTCCAGTCGCCGCTAATTCCCGCCCGGAAATCGCTGCATAGCGCATCAGACCCCGCCCGACGACCGCCGGCGGCGCGCGGCTCTCAGCCGCCCTTCATGCGGGGCCACACACCCGCGCCAACGATTGGCTGAGGTCGTGCGGTACATCCGCCGCGAGGGGAATTCCTGCACGTACATCACCTACCGGCCGAGCTTCCGGTCGTGCACGATCGAGCTGTAGGCCAGCAGCGTGGTGCCCCCGGCGGCCTCCATCAGTGGAACCTGCCCACCGGCGTCCTTGACCGGCTGGTGCAGCACGCGCACCAGGCCGCGTTCCTCGCCGATCAGCAGGTCGTCGATGAACAGCTGGGCCAAGCCGCGCTCCAGACGCACCGGCCGGCCGCCGCCTGAACCGCCGCATCCCGCCGCCGTCAATGCCAGTGCCAACGTTATCCACGTGCCCTGCCGGAATCTCATGGTCACCTCCCTGCCGTCGGCGGGTTGACCCGGCGGTCCTCGCGGCTACAATCCGCCTGCCGGCCGCGCCGGGACGCGGCGGTCTTCGTGTCGCGTCGCGGGATAAACCCGGTTCACCTTCAACGGACGACCGATCATGATCAAGAGCATCAACGCATGGGCTTTCCCACCCGGCAGCCGCCTCACAGACATCGCCAGGGCCGTTCGCGCCGCCGGCTTCGGGGCCCTGGAAGTTACGCTGGAGGCCTCCGGCGAACTGGCTGTCACGACCGATGAGTACTCCTGCCGCCGGCTGGCCGACGACATCCGGGCCACGGGCCTCCAGATCGCCTCGCTGGGCTGCGGGCTGTTCTGGGAAAGCCATTACACCTCACCGGACCCGAAAGTCCGCCAGAAGGCCCGCGATCTGACCATCGCCGGGCTGGATCGCGCCCGCTGGATCGGCACCGACGCCCTGCTGGTCGTCCCGGGGGCGGTGACCCACTGGTCCGACCCGACCGGTCGTATCATCGGCTACGCCGAAGCGATGGACCTGGCCTTCGAGGCGCTGCGGGCCCTGGCCCCCGAGGCCGAGAAGCGCGGCGTGGTCATCGCCATCGAAAACGTCTGGAACAGCTTTCTGCTCTCGCCGCTGGAGATGCGCGACCTGATCGACCGGGTCGGCTCGCCCTTCGTCCAGGTGTATTTCGACACCGGCAACGTCCTGAAGTTCGGCTTCCCCCAGGACTGGATCGACATCCTCGGCCGCCGCATTCGCCGCGTGCATCTCAAGGACTTCAAGACTCCCGTGGGCAATATCACCGGCTTCTGCAAGCTGGGCGAGGGCAGCGCCGACTGGCCGGCGATCATGGCCGCCCTGAAACGCGCCGGCTACGACGGGCCATTGACCTACGAAGGCCCCGGCGACCTGTCCGACAAGGACACCGACTGGACGGCCTACCTGGCCGATGTGTCCCGGCGGATTGATCGCATCCTGACGGCCATTTAGCCCACAAAAAACGTCGAATTCCAACAACAATACGACGGCATGCAAGCCCTTGATCGCGAAAACGTCGTCATGGTTGGCCTTGAGAGCTTTTAAAGATCATCCCGGAAGTTTGTTGGTGGCCGTGCCCAGCAGAACGTAGCCCAAGCCTCCATGGCCGAACCAGGCCTTTTCCATGCCCTCGCGGGGGTAGGTGACGATGCCTTCCCCGGGGTCATCGCCGGAGGGGTCGTTGACGTGAACGTTGCCGGCCTCGTCAAAGCCGACCACCACGATCAGGTGCCCGTCGGTGGAGCGGTATGGGGCGCCGATCAGTTCGCCCTCCTCGGCCCTGATGCTGGCGATGATCGGGCGGCCCTGAGCGATGTACCGCTGCACGGCATTCCAGTCGCCGAATCGCTCCAGGTAGCCGGGCACGCCGAGCGTGTACGCTCCCTGGATCGCGCGCCCCCAGTTGCCGTAGAGCCGGTACTCGGGGTCATAGATGACCTGGGCGACCTCGAGCGTCGGGCGATCGACGCCGTAGTATTGCAGCACCATGGCCACGCTGGTAGGGCTGCAGATCCGTCCGCGCAGCTCGCGCGGCTCGACCTTCTGGCTTCGAAACGGCACCGGCAGGCGCCGGGTCCAGCCGGCCGGCGGGCCGGGATCGACCGGGCGGCGGAACCGCGCGGCCAGGTCGGCGTCCTGCGTGGTGTTGCTGACCGCCAGCGCAAAGCGCCGCAGGGCCGGTGAGACGTCCGGCGCGGATGAGGCCAGGCGAACGCGGTACTGGATCAGTTCAAACAACTGCCGCGAGCGGAAACAATCGATGTCGACGAGGCCGTGGACGTCGCCGGTCACGCGCGACTCCGGCGTCGGATTGTCGCCCCAGGAGCCCAGGTAATAGAAGGGCGTCCAGATGCCCTCGGGGGCGCGGCCGAGGCGGACTTCGACGGTGTAGCCGCAGCCCGCAGGCACGTCAATGTTGCACGACGGCACAAACTCGTTGATGGGGAATGGCAATCGGATGATGCGCGAAGTGTGGAGCCCGATCCGAACGGGCCCCGGGTCGCCGGCATTCGGCGACGCGGCATCCAGAAGCACGCCGGCCGGATCCTCCGTGACTCGAGTGCCCTCCTGCCGGCCCTGGGCGAAGACCGGGGCGGTCTCGTCGATGATCAGATGGTGGACGTCCAGCGGGCCGCCGATCAGGTGGTTGTTGGGGCCGTCGTCGCCGGCCGGCAGGGAAGCCGGGAGGGCGGGAGACGCCGAGCTCGCGGCCGAGGAGCCGTCAGAGGCCATCCGGCCGACGAGGAGAACCGCTGCCACCGCTGTCCCCCCGAAGCAAGGCGGGCCGGAGCCCAGCTGAGCGGCCTGGGTGGTCGTCAGGACGCAGCCGATCATGAAGGCCGTCAGCGATCTGTCAAAGCGCATGATCATACCCGCCGGATCCGCGAGCCGTCCGCACGGTGCCGGCGACTCGCCGCCCGTGCAAGAGTAGCGGCACAGGCATGCCGTGGCAAAACGCAGCAACAGGCTATGGCCGCTTCGGCCGTATTCGGGCAGTGGGTTCCGCTCATCGCAACACCCGGTACAGCACCGTCGGCGGGGTGGTCGGGAGACGGGCCGGATCGAGGCGATCGTCCCAGGCGATCTGCCAGGCAACATCGTCGGCAAACGGGGCCGCCGACGGGTCGCGGGTGTAAACGTAGTCGATCCCGTGGGCCGCGATCTGGCAAGCGGTCAACGGCGGCTTGAGCCCCAGATGGTCCGCCAGCAGGGTTTCGATCACCCGGTTGGTCCAGCGGCCACCACGCAACGGGTAGTTCGCGGTGGATTCACCGAGGTTGAGCACCACCGCCCCGGGCTCCAGCCGCTCGATGATCGGCGGAAGGCCGTAGAAACGGCTGCGGCCCAGATCCCCGTCGCGCAGCCGGCCCGCCAGATCGACGGCCGGCCTCAGCGCCATCATCGCACACGTCAGCACCACCACCGGACAGGCCAAAGCCAGGGTGGATCGTGGCCGCAGACGGACCAGCAGATCCAGCATCGGTCCGCAGGCTGCGAAGGCGAGCATCCACAAGGGTATCGCGTATCGCCCATACGAAAAGCAGGCCTCCACGAAAAGCACCACGCCGGCGGCCATCAGGACCAGCACCGTGCGGTCGGTCGCCAGGTCGCCCGGACGACGTATCCGGCGGCGTCGCACCAGGAGATACACGGCCCCGGGAACGGCAAAGGCCGCAAAGGCCGGTCCAAGACCGTTGTCGGCCGCGTAGTCGCCGCGCGCGGGCTGATGCCCGGCGCGCTTCCACTCCACCCAGGGATAGCACAGCGACCACCAGCCCTGCCGGCCGAGGTCCGAGACGATCCGTTCGGCCGGCAGGCCCGTTCCGATCGTTCGTCCGGCCAGCCGCAGCTGAATCGGATACAGCGGCCAGCCGGTGCAGACCGCGGCCCGCAGCGGCCAGTAGAAACAGCAGGCCCCGGCCGCCAAGGCGAAGGCCAGCCCCGCAGAGGCGATCCGCCGGCGGGCACTCCGGCCACCACCGGACGATTCGCGCATCGCCTTCCTGACGACGGCGAAAGCCGTCGCGACCGCCACCAGCCCGGCCCAGAGCACGAAGCTCGGCTTGGTACCGATCGCCAGCCCCAGGGCCACGCCGGCCAGCGGCGCGCAGGCGGCCATGTGTGGGAACCCGGGCGGCCCGCGATGCACGCGAAGCGTCCAGTACACGCCGGCGAGGATGAACGTCGCTCCGAAGCAGTCCACGTAAGAGCTGTAGCACTGCATGGCCGTCATCGGACCGGCCAGGGCGAACACCGCCGCCAGCAGGGCCGCCGGTCCGGAGGCCGACAGCTCGCGGGCGATGCCGACAACCAGCAGGCCGGCCAGCAGTCCGACCGGCAGCATGCTCAGTTCAATGAGCCGCTCGACACCCAGCCAGGCGAAGAGCAGCATCCAGACTTCCCCGTTACCGGGCAGGCTGAACTGCCAGACGCCTTCGACCATCGACAGCTGCCCGCCCTGGGTCCAGCGGACCACGAGCGGAAGGTGATAGTGCAGGCCGTCGAAGCCCGCCGGCGGGCGCGTCAGAGCCTCACAGGCCAGGAAGATGTGAAGCAACAGGACCGGGCCGACCACCACGAAACGAAATGCCCTCGGGAGCCTCCGCCGGACGCGACCTGGACGGGCGTCAGGGACGCCGAACCGTTCCGTATGCTTGTCGCCGTGGGGCCTGCGGATCCAGACGGCCAGCCAGCCGACCAGGGACACAACGGCCGCTGCCTCCGGCCGCACCAGCGGCAGGCCCGTGAGCAGGGTGGCGGTCGCGGTCAGCAGAACCGCCGCGACCAACCAGCCGATCCAGAGCGTGCCCCAAGCCAGGTTCCGCTCCAGACGGCCGAACCGCGCCGCCTCCGCCAGCCAGCGGCTCAGCAGGCCGGAACCGGCTCCGGCGGAGCAGACCAGCAGCATCAGGCTGACAAGATCGACGACCACCATCGGTCCCCGGGTCGGCCCGCAGTCATTTGTTTGCCGGTACTGTCGCCACCGGCCAGGCGGCCCCCCCGCGACCACGCCGATCCCGGGGGCCGCCGGTCAGCCGCCCGCACTGAGCAGTCTGGAGCCCAACCGCGTCAACCGTTCGCCGAAACTGCCCAGAGCCTGCGAACAGGCAAACCAGGCCGTCAGGCCGGCCGCGCTCAGCAGCCACATGACCAATGCCAGCACGCCAACGGTGGTCAGACGAGGTGCGGCCATGAAGGCTCCATCAGGCGATGCGACCGGCCGGCGGAGCAGAACGGCGAGGCGATGCCTCCGGCCCCCGCGTCCCCGGCGACGACAGTCGACAGGCCGACCGCGGCATTCTAACCGGCCGGTCGTCAATAGGAATCGTCGGAGGGCGGGCAGCCGTATCGGCAACGAAATGATCGGAAACGAAGACGGGCGACCCGAAGGGCCGCCCGTCCTGCGGAACTGATGCCGCTCCGGCCGGTACCGTCCGGGGCCTGAGCCCGCGGCCGCACCCGCGCGGAGCCGAGGCCGTGCCGCTTACTTCTTGCGACGCTTGGCCTTCTTCGCTGCCTTCTTGACGGTCTTGGCAGCCTTTTTGGCTTTCTTCTTAGCCATGGCGAAACCTCCCTTGAATGAGAGTAGACGATCCCGTGTGACGCGAACGGGATTTCCGGATCAGACAGTAACTGCACATGGCGATTCCGTCAA
>CALLOB010000041.1 GCA_938005315.1 uncultured Phycisphaerae bacterium | reverse complement strand
GTCGCGGAGGTGCGACACCCGTGGGACGGAATACCCGCAGTCACCATGAGCCAGACGGCCTTTCAGCCCGCCCAGTTCGTCCGCCGGCCGAATGCCGAGCCCTCCGGGGGCGGCGAGCTGTGGGCGCTGAACTTCGGGCCGCAGCACCCGGCCATGCACACCACGCTGCGGCTGGTGCTGGAGCTGGACGGCGAGAAAGTGGTGGCCTGCACCCCGCACATCGGCTATCTGCACAGCGGCTTCGAGAAGCTCGGCGAGCATCTGGACTACAACCAGTACGTCGTGGTCACCGACCGGATGAACTACATCAGCCCGATGGCCAACAACATCGCCTGGCACCACGCCTGCGAGAAGCTGTTCGGCATCGAGATCACTCCGCGATGCAAGGCCATCCGCACCATCATCGCCGAGCTTGCCCGCATCCAGGACCACCTGCTGGCCGTCGGAGCCGCGGCCCTGGATCTGGGGGCGTTCACCGCGTTCCTGTACGGCTTCAACGAGCGTGAGCTGATCTACGACCTCTTCGAGGAGATCTGCGGGGCCCGGTTCACGACCAGCTACACCCGCGTCGGCGGACTGATGTACGACATGCCCGACGGCTGGCCCGACCGGGTCAAGGCCTTCTGCCGCGTACTGCCACGGGCCCTGGGCGACATCGAGAACCTGCTCAACCGCAACCGGATCTTCATCGACCGCACCCGGGGGATCGGCGTTCTGAGCCGGGAAGAGGCCATCGCCTGGAGCTGGACCGGTCCGCTGGCCCGGGCCTCCGGCGTCCGGCGCGATCTCCGCAAGGACGAGCCCTACCTGTGCTACGCCGACAACTGGGACGGCCGGGGGTCCTCCGGCGTGGCGTTCAAAGTGCCGGTGTCCGGAGGCGGGGATGTGCTGGCCCGCTACCTGGTGCGACTCGAGGAGATGCGGCAGTCGCTGGGCATCATCGCCCAGCTGGTGGACAACATTCCGCCCGGGCCGGTGGACGTCGGCCCGGACGAAAAACTGACGCTGCCGGACAAGCGCGAGGTCTACTTCAGCATCGAGGGCCTGATCCACCACTTCGAATCGCTGATGAACAACCGCGGTCTGCGGCCTCCGGTGGGCGAGGTCTACGGAGCCAACGAGACCGCCAACGGCGAGCTGGGCTTCTTCCTGGCGTCCGACGGCGGCAACTGCCCTTATCGGGCGCGGTGCCGGCCGCCGAGCTTCATTCATTACTCGACCTTCGAGAGGCTGCTGGTCGGCCACCAGATCAGCGACGCGGTGGCGATCCTGGGCAGTCTGAACATCATCGCGGCCGAGCTGGACCGCTGACCGGCGCAAGGGACCCTGCCATGGCGTGGAAGGCGATCGATCGGATCACCCCGGCGGACGACGATGGCGACGCGCCGGTGCTCAGCGAGGCCGTCCGGGAGAAGATCCGGTCCTTCTTCCCGCGCTACCCCGAAAAACGCGCCGCTCTGCTGCCGGCCCTGCACATCGTGCAGGACGCGGTGGGTTATGTCTCCCACCGGGCGATGCGCGACATCGCCGAGCTGCTGGACATTCCGCCGGCCCAGGTGCTCGACACGGTGACTTTCTATTCCCACTTCTGGACCCGGCCGCGCGGGCGGAAAGTCGTTGTGGCCTGCCGGAGCCTGTCGTGCCATCTGACCGGCGCGGAGGCGGTCATCGAGGCCGTCAAGCGCCACCTGGGGATCGGGGAGCATGAAACCACGCCCGACGGCGCCTTCAGCTTCGTGACCGAGGAGTGCCTGGGAGCCTGCGAGCAGGGGCCCTGTCTGCTGATCAACGAGCGGCTTCACGGACGGGTGCGGCCCGAGGACGTGCCCCGGCTGCTGAATGATCCCGACAACGACCGGCTCGACGTGCCGCGCAGCGACCTGTACGACGGCATACGCGGCCCGACCGGGGAGATGGAGGGGCGGGCATGAGCGGCTTTGAGCCCGTGCTGCTGCGCAACGTGGGCGTCGAGGGCGTGCGGACGCTCAAGGTCAGCGAATCCCGCGGCGGGTGGGCGGCGGCGCGCAAGGCACTGACCACGATGACCCCCGATGAGATCGTCGAGGAGGTCCGGCGCTCCGGTCTTCGCGGCCGGGGCGGAGCGGGCTTTCCGACCGGCGTGAAATGGTCGTTCCTGCCGAAAGACCGCAAGCACACGGTCCTGTGCGTCAACTTCGACGAATCCGAGCCCGGCACGTTCAACAACCGCTATCTGGCCGAGCACGACCCGCATCTGGTGCTCGAGGGCATCCTCATCGCCGCCTATGCGACCCGCGCGGACCTGGCCTACATCTACCTCCGCGCGGAGTACCATGAGCTGTTCCACATCCTCCAGCGGGCGCTGGACGAAGCGTACGCCGCGGGCTGGTTCGGCGCCGATATCCTCGGCACCGGCTACCGGCTGGAGTGCCACATCCACCGCGGCGCCGGAGCCTACGTCTGCGGCGAGGAGACCGGCCTGATCGAGTCGCTGGAAGGCAAGCGCGGCTGGCCCCGGATCAAGCCGCCGTATCCGGCGGTGCGCGGGGCCTTCGGCCGACCCACGGTGGTCAACAACGTCGAGACGCTGGCCTGCCTGCCGGCGATCATCGAGCGCGGGGCGGAGTGGTTCGCCTCCATCGGCACCCCCGGCAGCACCGGCCCCAAGCTCTACACCGTCTCGGGGCCGGTCAACCGCCCGGGGTGCTTCGAGGCCCCGCTGGGGCTGACCGTCCGCGAACTGATCGAGGGCGACGACTTCGCCGGGGGCATGGCGGGAGGGCGGAAGGTCAAGGCCGTGATTCCCGGCGGGCTGAGCGTCGGGATCCTCACCGCCGACGAGCTGGACTGCCGGCTGGATTTCACCGACGTGCTCAACTACGGCCTGCTGGGGCTGGGCACCGCCGGAGCGATCGTGATCGGCGATGACGCGGACATGCGGAAAGTCCTGGCCAATACCGCCCGCTTCTACGCCCACGAGTCCTGCGGCCAGTGCACCCACTGCCGCGAGGGCACCGGGTGGATGGCCCGCATCGCCGAACGCATCGCCGCCGGCGCGGGCCGCATCGCCGATCTCGACCTGATCGTCGAGCTGTGCGGCAGGATGGGCATGATGTCGGGCATGAGCATCTGCGGGCTGCCTGACGGAGCGGCCTATCCCATCCGCCTGATCGTCGAGAAGTTCCGCGGCGAGCTGGAGGAGGCCATCGGCCGCCAGCCGCCCGGGTATACCGAACGTTACATCCGGGACCGGATTCCGTCGGTCTACGCGCTGCCGGTGCTGCAGGCCGGCGCTGCGCCGGCGCGGGAGCGGGCCGTGCCCGCCTGAGGCTCCATGGCCACGATCATCATTGACGGTCGAGAGATCCGATGCCGCGACGGCATCAACGTCCTGCAGGCCGCACTCGAGGCCGGCTTCGACGTGCCGCACTACTGCTACCACCCGGGGCTCTCGGTGGTCGCCTCCTGCCGGCTGTGCCTGATGGAAATGAAGATGCCCGACCCCCGGACCAACGAGCCCCAGTGGTCGCCTCGACTGGTGCCCAGCTGCCAGACCCCGGTCCGCGACGGGCTGGAGGTCCGCTTCGACTCCGAGAAGGTCCGGGCCAACCAGCGGTCCGTGATGGAGTACTATCTGGTCAACCATCCGCTGGACTGCCCGGTCTGCGACAAGGCCGGCGAGTGCTACCTGCAGGACTACAGCTACCGCTTCGGGCAGGCGGCCTCGCGGGTCGTCGATCCCAAGCACAAGAATCCCAAGAAGGACATCGGCCCGCGCACGCTGCTGTACCAGGATCGCTGCGTGCTGTGCTCGCGCTGCGTGCGGTTCACGCAGGAGGTCTCCGGCACCAGCGAGCTGTGCCTGGTGGACCGGGGCCACCGGGCCGAGATCGACGTCTTTCCGGGCCGGCCGCTGGACAACCCGCTGCAGGGCAACGTCGTGGACATCTGCCCGGTGGGCTCTCTGCTGGACAAGAGCTTTCTGTTCAAGCAGCGCGTCTGGTACCTCCGCACCGCCGCGTCGATCTGCCGCGGCTGCAGCACCGGTTGCGCGATCCGCGTCGATCACCACGAAGATCGCGTTTACCGCCTCCGGCCGCGCTGGAACCCCGGCGTCAACGACTGGTGGATCTGCGACCGCGGGCGCTTCGGCTGGGACTTCATCCGCGCCCCGGACCGGATCGTCAGCCCTCAGATCTGCCGCGGCGGCGAGGCCGGCCGCGTGGACTGGTCGTCCCTCCCGACGATGATCCGTCTGCGTATCGAGCAGGTGGTCCGCCGACATGGGCCGACGTCGGTCGCGGCCATCCTCTCCCCGGAGATGGCCTGCGAGGAGGCCTGGCTGCTGGGTACGTTCCTTCGCGGTCTGGCGCCGGGGGCTCCGCTGGCCCGTGGGCCGGTCTTCGTCGAAGGGCAGGAGGAGCGCTTCCCCGTGGGCTGCGCACCGGGCCAGGAGAGGTTCATCATCCGGCCCGAGCCGCATCCCAACCGCCGCGGCGTCGAGGCCGTGATCGAGGGGCTGGGCGGGGAATCGGCAGACCTGGAGGAGATCCTCGGCCGGGCCGCCGGCGGAGCGATCCGGGCCCTGTGGGTCGTCGGCGGCTACCCGAGACCGGACTGGCCGGACCAGGCCCTGCTTGCGGCCGCAGAGAAACTGGAACTGCTGGTCGTGCAGGATATGCTGCCCGGCGCCCTGACGCGTCGGGCGCATATCCTGCTGCCGTTCTGCGCCTGGCTGGAGCGCGAGGGCACGTTCATGAACCACGCCGGCCTGCTGCAGCCGTTCGAACAGGCGGTGCAGCCGCCGGAGGAGGCCCTGCCCGACGGACAGTATCTCTGGGCCCTCGCCGGCCACGCCGGGCTCTACCGGGCGGCGCGGGTGCGTGAGATGATGGCCGCCGGCCTGCCGGGTTTCGACCGCCCGCACGTGCCGCCTGAAGAGCCCGAGCATGCGCACTGACGGCGCGGCTCGATGCGCCGCAACGGCGGGCTCCGGCGGCACGGATGGATGAAGGGAACACGGAACACTGAGATTGCCGGCCGTGGGTCATGGCCCGGCGGGCGACAACCACTGGAAACCGCATGATCGAGTTCGTGCAGGGACAATTCGGCTTCAGCGTCCTGCTGGCCGCGGGGCTGTTCGGGATGATCCTGACGGCCGTGGCCTATGCGGTGCTGCTGGAGCGCCGCGTGGCCGCCTGGGTGCAGGACCGCCGGGGCCCCAACCGCGTCGGCCCCTTCGGCCTGCTGCAGCCCCTGGCCGACGGGCTCAAGGCCCTGCTGAAGGAAGAGTTCATCCCCGCCGGCGCCGACCGGCCGATGTTCTACCTCGCCCCGTGCCTGGCGTTCGGCGTCGCGGCGGCGGGCTACGCGGTCATTCCCTGGGCCGGCCCGCTGGATCTGGGCGGACCGGCGCCGGTGCAGGTGCAGGTCGCGTCGGTGGACATCGGCCTGCTGTACCTGCTGGGCGTCGGGGCTCTGGGGGTGTACGGCGTGGTCCTGGCCGGCTGGGCGAGCAACAACAAGTACGCCTTCTACGGCGGCATGCGGGCCGCCGCCCAGATGCTCAGTTACGAGGTGCCGATGGGCCTGGCGATCCTGGTGGTGGTCGCGACCACCGGCTGCCTGCGGCTGGAGGACATGGTCGCCGCCCAGACCGCCGGGGGCTGGAATCTGCTGCTGCATCCGCTGGCGTTCCTGATCTTCCTGGTGACGGCCTTCGCCGAAACCAACCGCACGCCCTTCGACCTGGCCGAGTGCGAGCAGGAGCTCATCGGCGGCTACCAGACCGAGTACAGCTCCATGAAGTTCTCGCTGTTCTTCCTGGGCGAGTACACGCACGTGATCACCGTCTCGGCCTTCATCGCGGTGCTGTTCCTGGGCGGCTGGGAGCCGTTCCCGTTCAGCACCCGACTGGGCTGGACGTGGCTGGAGCGGCTGAACGCCGACCCGTCGCCGGTGTGCGCCGGCTTGCGTTTCGCGATCACGCTGGGCAAGACCGCGACGGTCGTGTTCCTGTTCATCCTGGTGCGCTGGACGCTTCCGCGCTTCCGCTTCGACCAGCTCATGGGCCTGTGCTGGCGCGGGCTGGTGCCGGCGGGGCTGGCCCTGGCGGCCTGGGCCGGACTGCTGGTGTGGCTGGGGCGGTCGCAGTCGATCCTGGCCCCGGCCGGCGACGTGCTGGTGGCGGCCGGGGCCCTGGTGTGGGCGGCCGGAAGCGATCGCCGGCCGGCTGCCGCCCG